>JAZLDO010000050.1:0-24609 GCA_045614825.1 Candidatus Aphodosoma sp.
TTATATTCAGGATATTTGTTTACAAACAAACGAACGACGTGCGAACCTATAAATCCTGCTCCTCCTGTTATTATTATATTGCGCTTCATAAAATTAATTTTTCAAATTATTGATACATTTTTTTAGTGAGTCGGTCCAATATGGAACTTTTACACCAAAAACTTCTTTTATCTTTGTTTTATCTAAAACTGAATATGATGGGCGTTTTACTGGACTTGGGAATTCATCGCTATGACATGGTTGAACATCACATGCTGTTGTCCCATTATATTCTGCTATCATTTTAGTGAAATCGTACCACGAACATACACCTTCGTTAGAATAATGATAAATGCCACACTGCGTTCCATCGTATTTATTGACTACTACCTCTATTGCTTTGGCTAAATCATAAGCATAAGTTGGTGTACCAACTTGATCGAATACAACGTTCAACTGTGGTTTGGTGGCTGTAAGTATCATCATGGTCTTACAAAAGTTTTTACCAAACTCAGAGTATAACCATGCTGTGCGAATAATCACATAATCGCAACCTACTGCCATTATCTTTTGCTCGCCATGTAATTTGCTCATACCATAAACACCTGTAGGTGTGCCTTGTTGATCTTCTTTGCATGGCACATTATATGGCTCTTTACCAAAAACGTAATCGGTAGATATCTGAATAAGCAAACCACCAACTTCTCTCATTGCTTTAGCAAGATTTTCAGGTGCTTCAGCATTCAACTTTTCAGCCAATTCTTCGTTCGTCTCGGCTGCATCAACATTGGTATATGCCGCACAATTGACTATAACATCAACTCTATTTTCGGCTACACATTGACGCACTGCTTCAAGGTCGGTAATATCAAGATAAATAGTTTCAACACCCTCTACTTGATTTACATCGGTAAAAATATAATTATCGCTACTATTACGTGCTATAATTCGCATCTCGTTCCCGAGTTGACCATTTGCTCCTGTAACAAGAATATGTTTCATTTTATTCAAATTCGGGATATAAATTTACATTATAATCAAATGGCGAATCGAAATCTTTCAAAGAGATGTGCTTAGTATCTTTCTCCGAAAGAATTGCTTCATCCAACGATATTTTCCAATCAATGCCAAGACTATCATCCTTAATATTTATACCCCCATCTGCTTCAGGAGCATAGAAATTATCGCATTTATATTGGAATACAGCTATTTCACTCAATACCACAAATCCATGAGCAAAACCTCGAGGCACAAAAAATTGTCTATGGTTGTCTTCACTCAATTCCACTGCAACATGCTGTCCGTATGTTGGTGAACCTTTACGTATATCAACAGCTACATCAAGTACACGCCCTTTTACACAACGCACTAACTTACTTTGTGCAAATGGTGGACGCTGAAAGTGTAAACCGCGCATTACACCATAGCTCGACATGCTTTCATTGTCTTGCACAAAGTTGATCTTACGCACTTTCTCTTCAAATTCTCTTTGCGAAAAACTTTCAAAAAAATAACCACGTGCATCTTTAAATACTTTTGGCTCAATTATCACTACGCCATCTATCTTTGTCTTTATTACTTCCATGATTAACCTAAATTTGGTTTACCTGTTGCTTTAATTTCATCAATAACTTTTATAAGATACTGACCATATTGATTTTTAATCATTGGTTGAGCTAACTGACGCATACGCTCTTCTGTTATCCATCCTTGACGATATGCGATTGCCTCGAGACATGCTATTTTAAGACCTTGACGTTTTTCTAATACTTCAATATAGGTTGATGCCTCTGAAAGCGAATCGTGCGTACCTGTATCAAGCCATGCAAATCCACGACCCAAAGTCTGAACCTTCAATTCTCCATCTGCCAAAAATTCTTGATTGACTGTAGTAATTTCATACTCTCCACGTGCTGAAGGTTTGATATGTTTTGCAACTTCAACTACTTTATTTGGATAGAAATAAAGACCTACAACTGCATAATTTGATTTTGGATTTGCTGGTTTTTCTTCTATTGACAAACAATTACCTTTATCATCAAATTCTGCCACACCATAACGCTCTGGGTCGTTAACCCAATAGCCAAATACTGTGGCTTTCTGCTCTTCTTCGGCTGTACGCACTGCCTCTTTCAACATGCCTGTAAATCCCGCTCCGTGAAATATATTATCACCTAACACTAAACATGCTGTATCATCGCCAATAAAGTCTGCACCAATAGTAAATGCTTGTGCCAATCCATCAGGACTTGGTTGCTCGGCATACTCAAAACGCACACCATAATCAGAACCATCCCCAAGCAAACGTTTAAAACCTGGAAGATCATGTGGTGTTGAGATAATCAATATCTCACGAATACCTGCCAACATCAATACCGATATTGGATAATAAACCATTGGTTTATCATAAATTGGCATCAATTGCTTTGAAATTCCTTTTGTAATAGGATACAATCTCGTACCACTACCACCTGCTAAGACGATTCCTTTCATATATTTAGATATTAAGATTTTTAGTTACATATAGCAAGATTTACTCGCTTTACTCATTTATTTCTAATTAAACACAATTATTGACCACTCTCTTAATTCTCAATTCTCAATTCCCTCACTATCTCCAATGGCCACTTCCAATTTTGATACGATGCCTGAACTATCATTGGAGCTAAAACCATTCCCAACACACCCATATCCATCCAAACAACAAATACACCTAACAACACCAACACTCCAACAGCTGATATTAATGATGCTTTAAAAAAAGGTACTTCGTTGCGCGACAACAAATATTGAGCTGCATTTGAATGATTATATTCTAAATAATGTTGTACAATAATTAATATCAACAAACCCGTAGGCAAAAACATTGTACTACTTTTCAACAAGTTCAACATCCAATCCCCCCACAAAACAATCACTACTCCCGACAAAACAAATACTCCCAACATCACTATACTCGACAAATAAAATATTCGCTTCACTAAATCAATTCGCCCCTCTACTCGCCACTGAAACACCTTTGGCATATACACCCTAGTAACAATACCTGCCAACATACCAACAACAACTAGCAATTGTATTGTAATACCATACGATGCCATCAATTCCAACGACACATACAACGATCCCAAAAACACACTCGATTTATTAATAACAAACCCACCCAATGATGTCAAGCCCACTTTAATCGCATTTGGTGTAATCGCAGATAAAACTTCACTATAATCATAACTATCAACATCACCTAATCCATCCACTATCTCTTTTGTATAAAACACTCGTTTACTCAAATAACGCACTAACAACACTGATATTGCTTGCGATGAAACTATTGCTATCAATCCACCACCCAACAAAATCAACACTATTGCAAAAATAATATAAACAACATTTCCCACAAATATAATCTGATGCACTCGTTTTATCAATCCTCTACCATTTAACAATGCTTCATAATACAATGTATATAAATTATAGCAATTTATCAAAACTAAAATAATCCACGACACATATACTTCAACCTCATCCCCTCCATAATCTCGCATCAAAAAACATACGTATATGGTTCCAAATATTCCTAATAATCCAAACAAAGCACACGACATCCTCGAATAAAAATAACGCATCGCACAAATAGTCTTTCCCAACAAAGAATAATTCATCCTATTTGTTTCTGCTACCAGTATCATCTCATGCCCTTCCTTCTTCAGCGAACCAACACCACTAAATACATACGACACATTGCGGGCAAACGAAACATTAAAACCAAAATCAAATATAAATGTCAATTGAGATATAACGGTAAAAATAGTCCAAATCCCCACAGTCTCTGCTGGCAAAAATCTCAACACAAAAGGGAACAACAACACACCTCCGCCTATCTTAAACAAAGTTGCAAGAAGTGTCCATACAAAATCTTTCTTTCCTATGTCCGCAACTGCCATAAACTTAATTGAAAACTGAAAACCAATTTTATCTCAAAATTTTATTTAACTTTTTTCAATTCTGAATCTATTTTCTGATACACCGAATTTTGTGACTTATACTCAGGCACCATCTCTTTCATCACTCGCACCACTAAATAGTCTTTATTATCTTTTGCATATGCAAATAGTTGATCATACATTCCTTGCATATCGTCATACTCATACTCTCGCACATTGGCAATCATTATCTTATCATGCGACGTAGGTTTCACCAACTCTTCATCATTCAATAACTCTTCATACAATTTTTCACCAGGACGCAATCCCGTATATTCAATCCTTATATCAATACCCGGCTCTAAACCAGATAATCGTATCATCTTCTTAGCCAAATCAGCTATCTTCACAGGCATACCCATATCAAAAACAAATATCTCGCCACCATTACCAATCGTACCAGCTTCAAGAACCAATTGACATGCCTCTGGAATTGTCATAAAGTAACGAATAATATCGGGATGTGTAACTGTTACAGGACCACCTTTTTCTATTTGTTGTCTAAACAATGGTATCACCGACCCATTTGAACCCAACACATTTCCAAATCGTGTCGTAATAAAACGAGTTATTTTACCACCTTGTTCCGATAATTTCTTCGACAAACTTTGCACATATATCTCTGCTAAACGTTTCGAACAACCCATCACGTTGGTTGGATTCACGGCCTTATCTGTCGAAACCATAACAAACGAATCTACTCCATATTTCACAGCCATATCTGCCACATTATGCGACCCCATTACATTCGCCAAAACACATTCCGACGGATTATCCTCCATCAATGGCACATGCTTATATGCTGCTGCATGAAAAACCACATTTGGACGCATCTCTGCAAAAACTGACTCTATTCTGTCACGCATACGCACATCAGCTATTACAAACGCATACTCAATATTGTTAAATTTTTCAGTCAATTCCAATCTGATATTATGCAATGGTGTTTCTGCATTATCGAGCAAAACTAATTTTTTAGGCTTAAATGCTGACAACTGACGAACTATCTCGCTACCAATCGAGCCTGCCGCACCAGTAATCATCACCACCTTATCTGAAATCATTTTCTCAATAGGAGTTTTATCTATCTCTATCGGTGCTCGTCCCAACAAATCCTCAATCTGTATGTTACGCAAATTACGTTCAACATTAAATTCTGCCATCTCATCTCCATCGTTATAATTTGTCAATTTCGGAATCATCAAAAGCTGCATTCCTGCATCTGCCAACATATTCAATTCCACCGATGCCGCACTCTCCTTAAGCTTCAAAGGAGAAATAACAACAGCATTAACTTTCTTTTTCTTCAACAAAGAAATTAAATTTGAATTTTTTGTTGAATAAATCGGCAATCCAAAAATCTCTTTATCCTGATTTCTTTTATCATCAATAAAACCTACTACTCTATAACGCGAATGTGTTTCAGTCCTAATCATCTTCGCAATCGAAATACCCGCCGACTTAGTACCATAAACCACAACCGAAATCCTACCTCCCAAATCCACCACAATAACATCATACACAGTCTTAACAAACACCCTCAAAAACATTAAAAACAAAAATGCAAAAACGCCATAAAACACTATACCTAAACGCAAAAATATTCCATTTCCACAAATTAATACCCCCACACAATGAACCACAAGTAAAGTAGTAACATTCGACACAATTGCCAATAATAATTTCTTGATATCAACAAACGTAGAGTAACGAACAATACCCGAATAGGTATGAAACACCCAAAACCACACTATTTGCAAACCCAACACTATCAAAATATTACTCAATTTACCTATATTAACCTCCGAAAACTGAAAATAATAATAGTGATACGCCAACTGATACGCCAAAACATAGGCACCCAAACATAATGCCACATCCAACATTAACACCAACCAACGTGGCAAGTAACCTATTGAAGATAAGCGCGAAAGAACATCACTATTTTTCAATATATTAATAATTTTTCCCATAACAAATCAAAATTATACGTAGCTTACATTTTAATTTACAAAGTTAACTCTTTTTTTTTATATTACCAAACAAAAATTAAACTTATTAAACTTATTTTTTTTCATAAAAAAAACCAAATTTATGAACAAATTTTCCTATCTTTGCAAAAATATTTACAAAAAATAATTTAAATTCAATAATATGAAAAAAAATCTAATTCTCACATCTATTTTTGCAACTATCATAAGCCTTCTATCTCTCTCGGCTTGTTGCAGTTCAAACAATCAATCAACCACTAAAGTCAAAACTGGCATTGAAGTCCTCCGCGACCACAATTTCGACATCCTCAAAGGCAAACGCATAGGTCTTGTTACAAACCCTACTGGCGTCGACTCTCGTCTCAAATCTACTATCGACATCCTCCACGAAGCCGCCGACATCGAACTCGTTGCTCTCTATGCACCCGAACACGGCGTCCGTGGCGACGTATATGCTGGCGACCATGTCGACAACACCATCGACCCTCGCACCGGTGTACCTATGTACTCTATATACGGCAAAAATCGCAAACCAACCCCTGAAATGCTCGAAAACATAGACGTCCTCGTCTATGATATTCAAGATATTGGTTGCCGTTCCTATACTTTCATCTCTACAATGGGTATGTGCATGATGGCTGCAGCCGAAAACAATATCGATTTCGTCGTGCTCGACCGTCCTAACCCTCTCGGTGGCAATCGCATCGAAGGCAACCTTGCCGAAGATGGCTACATCTCTTTCGTTTCGCAATTCAAAATCCCATATCTCTATGGTCAAACTCCTGGCGAACTTGCTCTCATGCTCAACGAAGAAGGTATGCTTGGCGAAAAATGCCGTCTCACTGTCATCCCTATGGAAGGTTGGACCCGCGATATGACTTGGGACGAAACTGGCCTCGAATGGATTCCTGCTTCACCTCACATCCCTTATCCTCAATCTGCTATCTACTACCCTGTTACAGGCATCCTCGGCGAACTTTATTTTATCAACATGGGCGTAGGCTACCCTCTACCATTCCAAACCATCGGTGCGCCTTGGTTCAATGCCGACTCGCTCGCCACCAACCTCAACGCACTCAATCTCCCTGGCGTACTCTTCCGCCCTATCCACTACAAACCTTACTATTCTACATCTAAAGGCGAACTCTGTGGTGGCGTGCAAATCTACATCACCGAATACGAAAAAGCTCGCCTCACCGAAATCCAATTCTATGTCATGCAAGTCGTAAAAGAGATGTACCCTCACCGCGACATCTTCAAAGAAGCACCTCAAGACCGCTTCCAAATGTTCGACAAAGTTTGTGGCACCAACTTCATCCGCGAAAAATTCTCTGAAACTTACCGCTGGGCTGACGTAAAAGACTACTTCGAAAAAGACGAGGAAGCCTATCGCCAACTCTCTTCAAAATACTATCTCTACAAGTAAAAAAACATAGCGACTGAATACACACTCTCATTGTGTATTCAGTCTTAATTTTTCTCTAATTGCTCCTTACCAAACAGCTATCTTTACCCTACCTTCTTCATAGGATAACCATACCTGCTCCCCACCCTCAAAATACACACTCTCATTGTGTATTCCCTAATTTACAAATTATGAATTTCCGCAATAAGCGAGAGCATAGCAAAAATCAACAACGAAGTTGTTAATTATGAATTATGAATTATAAATTATGAATAACGAATTAATAAACACCCTCGCATGGGGCACCGATGCCGGATTCTATCGCCTACTACCCAAAACCGTAGTGCACCCCGACTCTGAAGCCGACATCATCGCTCTCATTCATCAAGCCCACAACGAGCATCGCCACATCACTTGGCGCGCTGCCGGCACGAGCCTCTCTGGCCAAGCCATCAGCGACGATATTCTCGCCGTAGTGGGCAAAAAATGGGAGAAATACTCTATCTCCGACAACGGCAAACGCATTGTGCTTCAACCTGGTATCATCGGCCAACGCGTCAACGAACTCCTTGCACCTTACGGTCGCAAATTCGGTCCCGACCCTGCTTCTATCAAGAGCGCAATGGTGGGTGGCATCATCTCTAACAATGCTTCGGGTATGTCGTGTGGCACCCATGCCAATAGCGACAAAATGTTGCTATCGGCACGCATAATTTTGTCCGATGGCACTATTCTCGATACTGGCGATACTCAAAGCCGCAATGCCTTCCGCCAATCTCACCCCGAATTCATTGCTCGCATCGAGGCTCTACGCGACCAAACTCATGCCAATCAAGCTCTTACCAACCGTATTCGCTCTAAATATAGCATCAAAAACGTAACAGGTCTCAACATACTTCCGTTCGTCGAACACGACGACCCTTTCGACATCATCGCACACCTTATGGTTGGCTCCGAAGGCACTCTCGCATTCCTTTCCGAAGCCACAATGACCACCCTGCCTATACTTCCCTACTCGGCAAGTGCGCTCATCTATTTCACCGACACTCGCAATGCTTGTGGTGCTGTCATCAGTCTCAAACAAAACCCTGTTTCTGCTGTCGAACTATTTGATTATAAAGCCCTCTGCTCTGTCAAAGATAGTGTGGATGAGTTCGACCAACTTCCTGCCTCTACGATGGCTCTTCTCATCAAAGTCGAAGCCGAAAGCGAGACGGAACTCAACAATCAAATATCAGTTATCAACCAAACAGTTGCTCGTTTCCAAACTCTTCGTCCTCACGCCTTTACGTCCGACCCTGCCACTGTCACCCAATATTGGGCCATCCGTTCGGGCATCTTCCCTTCTGTGGGCAGTATGCGCCCCGTTGGCACTACTTGTCTCATCGAGGATGTGGCTTTCCCTATCCATCACCTTGTCGAAGCGACTGAAGAACTACAACAACTCCTCGAACGCCACCACTACGACGATGCCGTCATCTATGGTCACGCGCTCGAAGGCAACTACCACTTCATCATCAACCAACGCTTTGATTCTCAAGCCGAAATCAATCGCTACGAGGCTCTTATGGACGATGTTGCCACTATGGTTGTCGATCACTACGACGGCTCACTCAAAGCCGAGCATGGCACTGGGCGCAACATGGCTCCTTATGTCGAACGCGAATGGGGTGCAGATGCCTACCAACTGATGAAAGAGGTGAAACAACTTTTCGACCCTCAAAATATATTCAACCCGGGCGTTATTTTTAACGACGACCCTAAGTGCCACATATCCAACCTCAAACCACATCCTCAATGCCATCCACTCATCGACCGATGCATCGAATGTGGTTTCTGCGAGGTCAACTGCGTCACTTGCGGTTTCTCTCTATCGTCGCGCCAACGAATTGTTGTTCAGCGCGAAATTGCCCGCTTACAACAATCTCACGAAGACGACAATCGACTCAACCAACTCATTAAGGAATTCAAATATTTGGGCAACGCCACTTGTGCTGGCGATGGTCTATGCTCTACTTCGTGCCCTATCAAAATCAACACAGGCGAACTAATCCATGTTGTCCGCGAGCGCGAAATTCAGCAAAGTCGCATGGCACAGTCTATAGGCAAATTTGCTGCCAACAATCTCGGTGCTATCGAAACCACTCTCGGGGTCGGACTGCGCCTCGTGTCTGCTGCGCATTGGCTATTAGGCGACAAACTCATGTCTTCTATCGCTCGTGGCCTACACTATGGCACAGGCCAACTCATCCCTCTCTGGACACCTGCCATGCCACGCGCTACTCGCCGCCCAAAACTAAAAAACTCTAACCTCTCATCTCTAACCTCTAACCTATTAAAAGTCGTCTATTTCCCATCATGCATCAATCAAACTATGGGCACTGCCAAGCACGACCCCGACCAAACTCCGTTGATGCAAAAAACCGTACAACTGCTCGAAAAAGCAGGTTTCGAGGTCATATTCCCTGAAAATATGAAAAATCTCTGTTGTGGCACTATATGGGAAAGTAAAGGTATGCCCGAACTCGCCGACCAAAAGTCTGCCGAACTCGAACGTGCACTCCTCAAGGCATCCGACAATGGCAAATACCCTGTGCTTTGCGACCAATCGCCTTGTCTCTATCGTATGCGCCATACTATCAAGGGTGTAGATATGTACGAACCAGTCGAATTCATACTCAAATTCGTTGCCGACCGACTCCACTTCACGCCTATCAACGACACCATCACCGTGCACACCACTTGCTCTACTACCAAAATGGGCTTGAAATCCGACCTCATCCGCCTTGCCGAGATGTGCTCTACATCGGTCGTAGTGCCTCAAGAGGTAGGTTGCTGTGGTTTTGCAGGCGACAAAGGCTTCACTCATCCCGAAGTCAACCAATGGGCTCTCCGCAAACTGCGCCCACAAATCGAGAAACACGGTATCACAGCAGGTTACTCCAACTCACGCACATGCGAAATCGGTCTCACCACCAACAGTGGTGTACCATTCCAAAACATTATATACTTAGTAGATAAAGTAACAACAAAAAAATAAAAACTACTTTGTCAATTCAAAAAAAAATCGTAATTTTGCAAGTTGGAAAAATACAACTACTTACACACTTTTGTAAGTAAAACAAAAATTTTAGGCGAAACAAAAAAAATCTAAAAATATGAAACAACAAATCATCGACTTAATAAACCGCGAAGTCATCCCTGCTATCGGATGTACTGAACCTATTGCTGTAGCACTTTGTACTGCAAAAGCTGCAGAATTACTTGGCACTAAACCTGAGAAAATCGAACTTTTCCTTAGTGGTAATATCATCAAAAATGCTATGGGTGTAGGTATCCCTGGTACTGGTGGCATGATTGGTCTCCCTATCGCAGTGGCTCTCGGTGCTCTCATCGGCAAAAGCGAATATCAACTCGAAGTGCTCCGCGACTGCAACCCTGAAGCAGTAGAACTCGGCAAAAAATATATTGACGAACGTCGCATCCACATCTCACTTAAAGAGACTGACGAAAAACTCTATATCGAAGTTATCTGCTCTGCAGGCGACAAAAAATCGGTTGCTATCATCGCAGGCAATCACACTAACTTCATCCACCTTGAGGCTAATGGCGAAGTGCTTCACCACCAAGAACTTGGAGCATCGCAAGAGGGCGAAACTAATACTGACCCTCAACTCACTCTTCGCCAAGTGTGGGATTTTGCTATGGACACTCCAGTAGAAGATCTTCGTTTCATTCTCAAAACTAAAGAATTAAACGATGCCCTCTCTAAAGAATCTCTACAAAATCATTTCGGTCACGAAGTAGGTTGCACAATCCGCGACTCTGTGAAAAAATACCAAATGTTTGGCGACTACACCTATATGCACATCCTTTCGCGCACAGCAGCAGCTTGCGATGCACGTATGGCAGGTTGTCCTATGGCTGCTATGTCGAACTCAGGTTCGGGCAACCAAGGTATCTCTGCTACTATGCCTGTAGTTGTATATGCCGAAGACCACAATGCCACTGAAGAACAAATGATTCGTGCGCTCACACTCTCACACCTCACAGTGATTTATATCAAACAAAGCCTCGGTCGTCTCTGCGCTCTTTGTGGTTGCGTTGTTGCCGCTACTGGCTCTGCTTGTGGTATCACTTACCTCATGGGAGGCACTTACCAACAAGCCGAATATGCAGTTAAAAACATGGCTGCTACGCTCACTGGTATGCTTTGCGACGGTGCTAAACCTTCATGCTCACTAAAAGTAGCTTCGGGTGTATCTACAGCAGTTATGTGCGCTATGTTGGCAATGGAAAACAAATCGGTGACTGCAGTTGAAGGTATCATCGACGACTCGGTTGACCAATCAATTCGCAACATGACAAAAATCGGCAAAGACGGTATGATGACAACCGACCGCCTCGTGCTCGATATCATGACAAATAAATAAATATTTTATTTTCAACATAAGTACATATTGCATTTTTTGTAGGCTCTAAATCACGATCACAACTTTTTAACTATCAAGGGAAACTATTTTTTTCAAGTACAAGTCATAAATCATAATTTTATATGACGGCTTGTACTCAAGAGTATGTGTGAACAAACCAAATTTTCAAATAGCCATATTCTCTTTACCTTCCAAAACAAAAAATTTTGTACTTTTGTTAAAAAACAAGAATGGATTTAAAGAAGCAAACCACTATATCGCTCATTTGGAACGGACTGAATAAAGTCGGTTATCAAGTAATAGCATTGTTGGTAGGGATTGTGACAGCTCGTCTGCTCACCCCTACCGACTTTGGTTATATTGCCGCGCTTGCTATGTTCACAATGCTGAGCAATATTTTGGTAGAGAGTGGATTTACTGCAGCTTTGGTGCGTCGCGAAAACAACACGCAATCCGAATACTCTACTGCATTCTACTTCAATGTGGCACTTAGTCTTATATTCTATGGCGCACTATTTATCTCTGCGCCAACAATAGCCGACTACTTCAATATGCCGCCACTCACCAATTTGGCGCGTGTACTCTTTCTTGCCATAATCATCAACTCGCTATTCATCATCCCCAACATCATACTCACTCGCCAACTGCGTTTCAAAGAGATAGCCATTGCCGAGCTATCGGGTATGATTGTCAGTGCTATTATCACCATTGTAATGGCTATGACTGGCTTTGGCTATTGGGCAATTGCAGCACAACAAATATCTCAACTCGTTGTAAAAGTGGGCATTATATGGATTTTAAGTCATTGGAGACCCTCTTTAGAATTTAATTTCAAACTACTAAAAGAGATATTTTCGTTCAGTTTTTTACTCATTATTTCATCCCTTATCTCTACAGCCACACGCTATATCTACAACTTCTTCATAGGTCCACGCTATTCTGCCGATGACCTTGGCTACTACGGACAAGCCTTCAAATTCCACCAAATCCCCTACAATGTAATCACTTCGACTATAACAGGTGTATCATATCCAGTATTCTCATCGCTCAACAACGAAAAAGAGCGTCAAATGCTTTACATACAAAAAATTATGCGTATGACAGCATTCATCACCTTCCCTGTTATGATAGGTCTTTACTGCATTGCACCCAACTTTATTTCAGTTATTCTCACCGACAAATGGATGCCTATGCTCCCCTACTTCAAGATAATGATTCTTGTAGGTATGGCAATGCCTTTTATCAACCTCAACTTAAACATATTCAACGCAATAGGCAAACCACGACTATATTTTCAGATGGAATTCTTGCGCAACGGATTAATCATTGCGCTACTTTTTCTACTAAATAGCACCATCGAAATTATGCTATATGGTTATCTTATTGCCACATATACCACATTGATAATTAGCAGTTTTATACTCCAAAAACATATCAAATACACACTATTCGAACAAATAAGCCACATATTGCCGTCGCTTATATTAGCCATCGTGATGGGCACTACAGTTTCGACTATCGAAACCAAACTTGCTATGAGTGATGCAATGCAATTGCTACTACAACTCGGCATCGGAGGTCTCTCTTACATAGCCCTTGCATGGGGATGCCACCTTCAAATAATGGATGACATAGTAGAAATGATAAAAGGCAAGCTACACAAATAGTAACTCATAAAATCTTAGACTTATATATAACAAAGACGATATATCATAACGCCCAAATTGCTGTGTTGTTGACAATATTAAGTCTCAGTCATGTACTTTAGTACACTCCTTACAATTAAAAATTCAACGCCTTTTAGACGCTCTGACACATATAAAAGAGGCTGTGCCAAAATTTATTTTTTTGACACAGCCTCTTTTTTTATAATCAATATGCTCAATAATCAATATGCACGAGCAAACAATACTCGACGAGCTGATGGTTTACCTGTTACCATACATACACCTGGAGTAGTATCGCCATCCAAAGGTATGCAGCGGATTGTTGCTTTTGTTTCTTGCTTGATGAGTTCTTCTGTTTCAGGAGTACCATCCCAATGAGCAGAAATAAAACCACCTTTTTCGATTTCCTCTTTGAACTCTTCGTAAGAATTAACTTCGCGAGTTACAGAAGCACGATAATCCAATGCTTTTTGGAAGATATTTGATTGAATGTCGTTCAAAAGTTCTTTAATATATCCTGCTACACCTTCGTAAGCAACAGATGATTTTTCGAGTTTATCGCGACGCATAATTTCAACCATACCATTTTCAAGGTCACGAGCCCCAAGAGTTACGCGCACAGGTACACCTTTGAGTTCGTACTCAGCAAATTTCCAACCTGGTTTCTTGTTATCTGCATTATCGTATTTAACGCTTACGCCCAACGCTTTCAACTCTTTAACAAGGGCATCAGCTTTTTCGTTGATCATCGCTAATTGGTCATCACCTTTATAGATAGGCACGATAACAACTTGGAAAGGAGCCAATGCAGGAGGCAATACAAGACCATTATTGTCAGAGTGAGCCATAATAAGAGCACCCATCAAACGAGTAGAAACACCCCATGAAGTAGCCCAAACATAGTCGAGTTTATTCTCTTTAGTAACAAATTGCACATCGAATGCTTTAGCAAAGTTTTGTCCGAGGAAGTGAGAAGTACCAGCTTGAAGAGCTTTACCATCTTGCATCATAGCTTCGATACAGAAAGTCTCCACTGCACCAGCAAAGCGTTCGTTAGCCGATTTGATACCTTTCACTACTGGCACTGCCATATATTTCTCTGCAAATTCGGCATATACGTCGAGCATTTTGCGTGCTTCTTCGAGAGCTTCTTCTTCTGTAGCGTGAGCTGTATGACCCTCTTGCCACAAGAATTCGGCAGTACGCAAGAACAAGCGAGTACGCATCTCCCAACGCATTACGTTAGCCCATTGGTTACAAAGAATTGGAAGGTCACGATAAGATTGAATCCAATTTTTATATGTATTCCAAATAATTGTTTCAGATGTAGGACGAATGATCAATTCCTCTTCGAGACGAGCTTCTGGGTCAACTACCACACCTTTGCCCTCTTCGCTATTTTTAAGACGATAGTGAGTAACCACAGCACATTCTTTTGCGAAACCCTCTACGTGGTCAGCCTCACGACTAAGAAATGATTTTGGAATTAAGAGTGGGAAATAGGCATTAACGTGACCAGTTTCTTTGAACATATCGTCGAGTTGACGTTGAATTTTTTCCCAAATAGCATAACCGTATGGTTTGATGACCATACAACCACGCACTGCTGAATTTTCAGCCAAATCTGCTTTAACAACCAAATCATTATACCATTGTGAGTAATTCTCCTCACGTGGTGTCAATTCTTTTAATTCTTTTGCCATTATATTTATAGTTATTAGTTATTAGTTAGTAATGCTCAAAGTTCTACCACTTTGGTGTCTTCTTTAATTCTAAATTCCGAAAGTGATAGGTTTTGCCAAAGCAACAAACGCCCTTGATAACCTAATGCCAAAGCATCTTCTACCAAATCAATAACCGATATCCCAACCTCTCGTTTCGACAAATCGACATCTGTGGTTATCAAACCATTATAAAAAGACGTAGAAGAAGGTTCTACCTGCAAATCGGTGATACAAACCATACGACGAACACGACCATTATCATCGCGCTCTATCATTAGGTTGTTTTCAATCGTATTAGAATCAACCAATACCTTATTTGCAGCTATACGCTTCATTTTTATCAATGCACAATGCTTAATACAAAATGCACAATGCACAATGCACAATGCACAATTATTAATTATTAATTATTATTCCTTTATCCTTACTCCTTGTTCCTTACTCCTTGTTATCGAGTCATTCGCTTGGCGAATCTTAGTTCTAATATCACTCTTCATAGGATAAAGAATTTTATTATAAACTCTATTTAATTCAACACTATCTATTTCAATACTCTCTATCGTCCTCACAGAATCAACCAACTCTATAAACAAACTATCAATATTTTTATAATTTGGTATCTGCTGAGTAAATCTATAACGCCTACAAATCGAATCAGCCAACGACTCATATTGCAATGTATCAACCAAAGAATCGGAATAGTGATAAATCACACGAGTAACAAACCTGACAGAATCGGGAGCACAAACACGCATTTTCAAATAGAATTGCAATGATTCTGATTTATAAAAATAGTTGCTATCCGTGATACTAAAATGCAATGAATCAATTGGGATTATACTATCTTCGCCCAAAGTTAGCAATCGCTCTCTTTCCCAATGCCACAAATCAAATTCGGCAATAGAATCCTTTCTTGAAGGTTTGTCTTCTGGATGAAATTCATAGGCTTCAACTCTCTCTTGTAAATATTCCGCCTCTTTTTTCACTTCATCATAAACTTCCATCAATAATTTAGGATGACGAGCATACCAATCTAATGATTTTTCAAATAGTTCCTTTGTTGTACTATGCTTCTCAAAAACTTCATTATAGTATTCTTGCCTTTCTATACGTTTTGCACTTCCATCAACCACTTTCATCGCAGCCTCTGCCACATGCACATCAAGCAACACTGCCACCATCTCATCTTGCGACAACACACTCCACGGACGACCACACCCTGCCAACAAAATCAACAACAATACATATAATACACTATTTCTCATATCTCTCATCTCACCTCTCGTGTCTTTTTGTATATCTCTCTATCGTATCATTAAAATCTTTATGATAGAATATAATCAATACGAAGATAGCCACCGTTATATAGCTATCTGCTAAGTTGAATATCGGACTAAAAAATATTTCGCCACCCAACAAAGGCAACCAATCAGGGAAAGTAAACAATGGAAAATAGAACATATCCACCACTTTACCCATAAACCAAGAGGCATAGCCCACTTCCGGCATAAATTCAGCAGTTGCAAAATAGGTACTCTCCGAGAAAATCACACCATAACACACACAGTCAATGATATTTCCAATCGCACCTGCCAAAATCAATGTTATCACTATTTGATAACCTAATTTATAGCTATCTTTCATCAACTTAAACAAATACCAAACAACTGCACCCGACACAACAATGCGGAAAATTGTCAAAAACAACTTACTACCCAACTCCCAACCAAATGCCATTCCTGGATTTTCTACAAATAGTATTTGAAACCAATCAAACACACGCACACTCTCGCCCAACGTAAAATTGAGTTTCACATAAAACTTCAACCATTGGTCCGCAACAATAGCCACCAATAATACTATCAGTGGCAAATATTTTTTGATATTCGACATCTATCTTACTTTTGTTTATTTTTAGCTTCGATACTCAAAGTTGCATGAGGCACAGCACGAAGACGTTCTTTTGGAATCAACTTGCCTGTTTCGCGACAAATACCATACGTCTTATTCTCAATACGAATAAGTGCAGCCTGTAGGTGTTGAATGAACTTCATTTGGCGTTGTGCCAATTGTCCATGCGCCTCTTTAGCCAACGTCAAAGCCCCCTCTTCGTGTGTTTTGAATGTTGGTGATGTATCATTTACATCATTACCATCAGCATTACTAACAACACTGCGCAACTCATCATATTCCTTTTGAGCTTTCGCCAATTTTTCAAGAATAATAGCTTTGAATTCTTCTAATTCAGCATCTGAATAACGTGTCTTTTCTCCCATAGTATCTAAAAATTAAAAGGTTAGTATATTTATTGTCTCAACGGTCTATAGTCTGTTGACTATTGACTATTCACCGCTCGTTTTACATTCTTAAACAAATCCGAAGCAAACACAAAGTCATTCAACGACTTATTGTCTGACGTAAATATATCATCTTTCGATCCTTCCCACGCCTTATGACCTTTCTCAATCAATATGATATGCGCTCCAGTCTCCATTATCGAGTTCATATCGTGGGTATTCACAATCGTAGTAATATTATATTCTTCAGTAATCTCCTCAATCAACTTATCAATTACCAACGACGTTACAGGGTCGAGACCCGAGTTTGGCTCATCACAGAACAAATATTTTGGATTCAACGCAATAGCACGAGCAATTGCCACACGCTTCTGCATACCACCACTAATTTCGCCAGGATAAAGTCCATATTTATCAGGCGCAAGATTCACGCGCGAAAGACAAAACTTAGCTCTCTCTTCCATCTCTTTACGAGTCATATTCGAGAACATCTCAAGCGGAAACATCACATTGCCCAATACTGTCAACGAGTCAAACAACGCCGAACCTTGAAACAACATACCCACCTCTTGACGCAACTTTTTCACTTCACGGCCTGACATTTCAACCAAATTACGACCATCATACAACACCTGTCCCGCTTCTGGACGGAAAAGTCCAATCACCGACTTCATCAATACCGTCTTACCCGAACCACTCTGCCCGATAATCTGATTGACCTTTCCGCTCAAAAACTGAGCAGAAATGTCTTCTAATATCTTCTTTCCGTCAAACGACTTGTGTAAATTCTTAACTTCAATCATTTTTCCAATTCAAAATGCACAATGCACAATTATAAATAGAATAACTCCTCATTTCCCACTCCTAACTCCTAACTCCTAACTATTATGTGAGCATAATTTTTGTCAACACCACATCGGCAAGGAGCATAATCACGCTACTATTTACCACGGCATGCGTACTTGCGCGACCTACTGCCAATGCACCTCCGTAGGCATAATAACCATAAAACGACGACACCGACGAGATAATAAACCCAAAGAACAACGATTTTATCACACCTTGCGTAAAATAGAATGGATAAAACGCATACTGAATACCATAGATATAATCACTCATCGTAATCAAATCAGTGAATTGAGCCACACCAGCACCACCCAACAAACCCAATGCCACACAGAACGTAACCAATACAGGCATAAACAATACAAGACCTAATACTTTTGGCAATATCAAATAGTTAGCCGAATTTACGCCCATAATTTCCATTGCATCAATCTGCTCAGAGACACGCATAGAGCCTATTTCCGACGCAATATTTGAGCCTACCTTACCTGCCAACAAAAGACACATAATAGTTGATGAGAACTCCAACAAATAGGTATCACGCAACATAAGACCCGTAGTATAACGTGGCAACATCGGATTTTCGGTATTCAACACCACCTGCATAGTCATAATCACACCCATAAATACCGAAATAATCAATATAATCCCCACCGAATCAACACCAAGCTTCACCATCTCCGTTGGCACTTGTTTAAGTACCATACGCCAATTGTCTGGACGAGAGAATGTCTTCCTCATCAACAAACAATACTCACCAACTTCTTTAAAAAATGATTTTATCATTGTATATTACTTTAATAATTTGCAAAGATACAAAAATTATGCATAATAAACAATATATAGATGGTATTTTTTTACTATCTATTTATTTCACGTTACGAACCTTCTGATAATCTTCAACAAATTCAAACTGCGTATTCAAAAATTTAATATTACCCTCCTTCCTTTTCAAAAATCTCTTCATCCGATAATGCTGAAAATAACCCAAATAGGAATTGACAGATGCCAACATCTCTTTTCTTTCATCCTCCGACAAATCTTTCCTACACTCACTATCCCATTCTTGCCATCTTCGATTGAATTTTCTTGATGTCCGTTTTGTTACATGCCTATAATATGGTCGCACTATTGCACCTAAAAACTCAACCCCCTCATCCACTCTACGCAATACTATCTTTTTCGGATGCAATGTCAAACCCAACTCTTCTTTCAAAAACAATCTTATTTGCGCTATAGCCTCTCGCAATCGTTCTTTACTTCTATCAACTATATAAAAATCATCCACATAACGCCCATAATGTTCAAAACCTAAATCTCGTTTCACAAACCAATCCAACTTATTCAAATACACATTACTAAACAACTGCGAAGTCAAATCTCCTATTGGCAATCCAAACCCATCAGGCGCATATCGTAAACTCTTTGTTGGTGGCAATCCCTCCCAATCTTGTTCCGAACCCCTTATTTTACACCCCTGCAACGGATTACGCGAAATTATCACATTAGTCAAATACTCTATCAACTCCCGATTGAGCAACTGCTCATAATTACTATGCTTTGTGGCTTTTCTCGTCCAACATTTTTCTAACATTTTCAACACCTCTCGTTTCAATCTCTCTCGTTCTATACTCATAAAATAACCTGTTATATCAAGTTTCAGTACAAAACACTCCTGCCTATAATTCTGCGAACAACTGCGTATATGATGTTCCAATCGCTCAATACCAAACAACGTACCCTTATCTTTTCTACAACTATAGCTATCGTAAATAAACATTCGCTCAAACATTGGCGACACATAATTGTAATAGAGATGATGCACAACTCTGTCCCTAAAATCCGAAGCAAACACCTCTCTCTTCACCGGATCTTCAATTATGAAACAAGTACACGGATGAGGCTGATAACGTCGCTCTCGTATTTCATCGTACAACTCTATCAAATTATGCTCAACATCAAGTTCAAATTTCAATTGCGAATATGTATTCCGCTTATTCCGCCGAGCATCATAATACGCCTCAAACAAGTCCAACAATAGTTTATCCATACTAAAAAATTAAAATGCCCCACAAATGACACAAATCAATTTGCGGGACAAAAATTACGCATTGTGCATTATGCATTGTGCATTGTGCATTGTAATAAAGTCTTGGGCGAGACGAACCGCATAACCGTTGTTACGATTGTTGTTGTTCATGTTTACTTCATTTGAATTGAAGTTAAGGTAGTTTGCGTTGTTGTTGTTGTTCGACGCCGACCACACATAACCGTTTGTTCCAATATTGTTTACATTATTGTTGTTACGGTTGCCCGCCGCAGGAATTTTGAGTTCCTTCATTGGGTTTCAAATCCCTCGTTTTAGTAATCAAACACTTGAATGACGAATCGAAAAAAACAACTCGTCAGACCAACTCCTTACGACACTCGAAAACATGGTACACTTCCTTCATTCTCCCACGTATTTACATCGTCTGTGTCACAATTTATTGTCATAAAAAAGAATTATTATTCTCCCTGATTACTGACTTTATTTTCATCGCGCTACCACAAACCTTAAGTCAATCGACCGTGTTGATATATGGCACTCAGGATGTTTATCTTATTCAAAATGTACAAATAAATCCACACCCTACCCAACAGCAAGGTGCAAGCAAACTGCAAGCAAGAAAACAGCCACACCATCCATTTGTACATTTTATCTTACCTGCTTATTTCCAACCCCTTACTCCCCACTCCTTACTCCTTACTCCCTACTCCCTAAAAATCAACTTCAGCCTGCCTTAGCAGGACAGGCTGAAGAATAACGCTACGCATGCGCTCCGCTATTAAAAGTCTTGGGCGAGACGAACCGCATAACCGTAGTCACGATAGTTGCTGTCCACGTTTACTTCATTCGAACTGAAGTAAAGGTAGTATGCGCCGTAGTAGTAGTAGTTCGACGCCGACCACACACAACCGTAGGTTCCAACCTTGATCACATTACCGTAGTTACGGTAGCCCGCCGCAGGAATAAACACTGCACCAGCTGCTTCCATTTGTGCCCATTCTGAGGCTGTATAGGTGTTAGATGTCCAATCGTTCACTGCAGGCAAGAAGAAAATACCTATCGGTGCTACCCATTCGTCAGGAAGGAGAATAAGACCTGTTACGCCATTCACTGTCGCTTGTGAATACAATTCACCTGCATTTTCTCTATTAAACAACACATAATTCCATTCACTATACGACAACGTACGCCACAAACCTGCTTTGTTACCACCATTTGAGATTGCATTATATTGTCCCCAATCGTAGTTGGTATATGCTATATCTTCATATTCACCAGGGAATGCATAATCTGACTCGCTATAAGGCATAACGCCTGTATAGCCCGATGTACCCCAGCAGAAGAGGTCGATCCAACCAGTGTATGTACTGCTAATATTTTGGTTATCATAGCCTACTGCATCATACTGATTTTCTGCAAATCGCCATGTAGCTGTCGATGCTTGATATTGGAGGTTACCACGAGAGAAACGCACTTGTTTGTTAAGTGACACCGAAAATTTTGCATCTATTGCACCTTCAGTCAAGCCTGTCGCACGGAATTCGGCAAAGAAATTGGTGTTATATTCAATTGTGAATGTACGCACTGCTGCTGTTGAACCATCTGACCAACGCACAAATTCATACCCTGCATTTGGTTGAGCTGTTACGGTTACGCTCTCGCCCGATGTATATGAGCCTGTACCCAACACCGAACCCATACCGGGGTGATTTACTTGCGCTGTTACGGCACACAATGTTTTCACCGACACCAAACGCACCGATGCACCATAACTACGTGCTGCCGAATAGGATGTCATCATCTTATTAGCTGCAAAATATACACTACTTGCCTGATTTGCCGATGCCGATGTTACCGACCAATAGATTGCTTGCTCGCCTACTGCACCAATAGTTATGCCACTACGATAGCCTGCCGCTGGCAAGAATAGTGCACCTGCCTCTTCCATTTTCGCCCATGCAGCAGCATCGTATGCGTTAGTTGTATAATCTGCTGCACGAGGCGAGAATGTTACACCCTCTGGCAATTGCCATGCGTCTGGCAACACAACCACACCAGACATACCCACTACAGTAGCAGTTGAATAGAGCTTAGAAGCAGATGGACGATTTTCGAAAATATAAGTCCATTCCGATGCTGTAAGCGTACGCCAATCGCCACGCTCACCTCCGTTAGAAATCAAACAGTTTTGACCCCAATCGTAGTTTGTACCTGCAATATCGTTTGTACCATCGCCATAGTCGCTATTAGTTGTAGATGTCATATAAGGGTTTTTATTATCATAACCCGATGTACCCCAACCAAATAGGTCGATATAGCCATTATAGATATTCGAAATATTGCTATTAGCACCACTTATCACGTCATACTGATTTTCAGCAAAACGCCAATCGCCTGTAGCGGCATTGTATTGGAGGTTACCTTTAGAGAACAATACTTGCTCAGAAGAATTGATTGAAAATGCACCTGTTAGCACACCAACTGCCGAACCTTCGCCCGACGATGCTGGTTTGAAATAAGCCATATACGATGCATGACCAAACACACTGACTACGATAGTAGCCTCGGTCTGACCATTTTGCCATTGCACGAACTCATAGCCTGCATTAGCTGTAGCCGTAAGGGTTGCCTCTGTGCCGTAGGCATATTCGCCACCACCTGCAACGCTACCCATTGTAGCATCGTTAGCTGTAGCCGTAATTGTAAACATAGGGGCACGGAATGCCACACTATCAATTGTCATTGGATCGCATTGCCATATAATTTCGCCATTGCGATAAACATACATTTGAGCCATTAAATCAATGCAAAATGCACAATGCAAAATGCACAATAGTATCAATGATAATTTTTTCATATTCTTTTAGATATTTATCAGCTGTTTTTTAACATAAGTACAAATTTTATATTTTTTAGGTTTTCAAAATAGATTGAGTATTTTAAATAAAGCAAGGACAAAAAACTTTTTTAAGTACATGTCTTATAATTTATTTTGTACTTAAAAAAATTAGTATCCCTACAAAAATATAGAGTTGTACAAATAAAGATAAGCCTAAAAACTAATTCTGCACTTATGTTAAAAACAAAAAATTACTTCTTAATTATTTTCACAATTTCGGTGCCCATTTGCAAAAGGTATGTACCTTCGGCAAGTGATGCAACATTGAGTTGAACTAAACCGCCTTGCAATGCTACTTCACTCATAAGCAATCGCCCTTCAAGCGAATAGATACGTACAGTTTCGCCCTCAGTGAGTCCATCAACAAACAACAGATCCTGCGTTGGATTAGGATATACAGTGAGTTGGACTGTAGCATCATCAGAACCAACAGTTGGACCCAAATCTGCCTTAAACACCACTTTTCTCACGTCATACACACTGGCTTTTTCAGCCAACACCTCGCCATCGGTAGAGACGAGGATAAATTTGCCATCGGTAAACTCCCAACGCCCCACGACTGACAATGCCGTTGTCAGTTCTGCCCCATCGAGATACTCGATACGCAGTGTGGTTTCAGCCATAGAATAGCCTATGCTCATCACTGCAAAAAGCAATAACAGTAAGGTTTTTCGCATAAAATACCTCCTTTTTTTTATGATTAGTTATTAGTTATTAACGATTAGTGTATTAACGATTAGTGTATAGTGATAACCCCTCTGCTCTTCGACCACCTCCCCTAAAACAGGGGGAGAGTATGTGGATTGCCAGATAATTTTCCAAGTACAAAAATACAAAAATTATTACTCTCCACAAAATTTATAACAAAAAAAAAGAGGACTATCCAATGATAATCCTCTTTCTTATTATATTAAGCAAATCTTAATAACTCATACGTTGTGTAGCCGCATAGTTGATTTTGAGTGCTTGAGCGCGACGCAATGCTTGTTTGATATCTGTAATGATACCCATTTTAGTGTCTTTGTCTGCTTTGATTGAAACAGTGAGCAAACCTTGATCACTCTCTTTCATAGCATTACGCTCGTTTTCGATGAACATTTCGATTTCATCTACTTCAGCAAAAGCATCGTCGAGCTGAACGCGAGATTCTTTACCGTACATTTTTTGGTATTCTTTCATAGGAGTACCAACATAGATGTAACGAGTAAGAGATTTTTTCTCGAGTTTTTGAAGTTCTGTAGCTTCAGGAACCTTTACATCTACTTTGTAAGTAACCTCTTTCATAGTAGTTGTAGCCATGAAGAAGAACAAAAGCATAAACACGATGTCAGGCAA
>JAZLDO010000051.1:0-6565 GCA_045614825.1 Candidatus Aphodosoma sp.
AAAATATTTGGTTATATCAAATAAATATCGTAACTTTGCACTCGCTTTTGAGAAAGAAAGCAACGATGGTGCCATAGCTCAGTTGGTAGAGCAAAGGACTGAAAATCCTTGTGTCCCCGGTTCGATTCCTGGTGGCACCACACAAAAAATCAAGCAGTTATCTTTATTGGGTAACTGCTTTTTTGTTATATATAGTTGTGACTTTCTTTAGGACAATGACAATATTTTTAGTAATATGTTTATTTAGTAAAATAGCCAAAAAACTGTCTACTATTTTAGGAAAAACACAACTAGGTTTGCGAGAAATAGGGACTTGCAACGTTCGCAAAGTTCGCAAAATAGTATTAACAGATTGAAAATCTTTGATTTACACATGAATTATGATTTTTATAATATTACGACTACAGAGGTTTTCATAGTTGATAATTAAGCATTTATAGTAACTTTGCAACTTTGCAATTGCAAAGTTGCTGTTGTGTGTTTAACTTTGTGAACTTTGTAAATGCTCGGTGTAAAAGTGGCTGTTTACTTCGGCATAGGTTGCTTGCACCTTGCTTGAGGGTGAGTTTTACAATATAGAAAGCTATTTATATCTAGTTATTGAATTTTGAAGTATAGGTCAAAAATACTGACCTTAACACCGTCAGAGGATGCTGTAACTTACAAATACGGAGAGCCATGGAGAATACCAACAGCTCAAGAGTTTGAAGAATTAATAACTAAATGTAAATGGATATTTGAAAAGGGGGATTTAAAATATATGGATTAAATGGGAATTCCATTTTTTACCTGTTTATAGTACTCCATGTGGTTTATTTGCTTATTGGAGCGCTACTCGCATGCCTACTAGTCCACAACATGCAAAGGTTTTAACTATTGAAAAGAATATTAAAATAGCATATCGTTCAAGATTTTATGGATATTATTTAAGGGGAGTTTATGGATATTAAATTATTGATTTAAATAAAAATCCTATCAATTATTTTTGATAGGATTTCTTGTAATTTTGATTTTACGTTGATGAATTGCTTAAAAAAATTGACTAAAAACAATATTCTGGCATATAAATCGTTTTCATAAAAGAGATATTCTAAGACTCTGAAAATTATTAACTTTTAAATTTATTTACTATGAAAAAGATTTTAATTATTTTTCTTATAAGTACATTGAGTGCTTTAGCTGGATTTGCGCAGCAAACCAATGAATGTCTTTGTGTTTGTCGATTTAAAACAGACAAAAATCCTGATGATATGATAAAAGTTAAATACATCATTGATAGTGATATTTATACAATGGAAGATTATTCTAATTTTCTATTTTCAAATATCAACGATATAATTTATGTACATGTAACAGAATTCTTCAAAAAACATCCAGATGGTGATTGTTATAATAGTGATATTGACGAATTTATGTACAATACAGAAAAAGCAATTCTTAAAGAAATTTCTAATATTAAAATTGATATAATTGACCTTGATTATCAAATAACAATTTCTAATGATGAAAATTATGAAAACGATTATTAAACTTTTATGCATACCATGCATATTTTGTCTCATGTCTTTCCAATATAATTGGGATTCTGAAGATTATGAATTTACTTATGTTTTAGATAACTTTCAAGATTCATATATAATTTGTAATGTAATTTGTTCTATGGAGCATACAGTTAAAGCTGAACATATAGAAATAATTATTCAAGATTGTGTAGAAGAATTAAAGAAACATTATGATATGACTATGTGGCTTTCTGAACGAAATTATATTGCAAAAGAACATTTAGAGTCTGAAATTTATGAAAAAGTAAAAAAACAATATCCAAATCTTAATTTTAAAATAGACAGAATAAGTTTTTTATCCATTTTTATTTGATTTTATAAATAATTGTTAAACCTTACTTCGGAATATGCAAATTAGGTAAACTCACGTGTAAACCAAGAAACAAAAATAGAATAACGCAAAACTTTAACTGTTTGTAAGGTGCCATAGCTCAGTTGGTTGCCATCAGAAGCAAGCTTCTGATGGGCATAGCGGCTAAAGGACTGAAAATCCTTGTGTCCCCGGTTCGATTCCTGGTGGCACCACAAAAAAAGCAGTTACAATTTGTGACTGCTTTTTTCTTTATACATATTCGTAAATATACAAAAAATAGCCTATATCTATTGGTATAGGCTATTTTTTGTGTACAAATATTACAACTCTCGCTCTTTTCTTATAACATCAAGAATTCTACCCTTATATGAAAAATATTTAGCTCCTTGATAAGCTCCAGATGCATTACGTTTTTCAATAGGCATGAATGTGCCAACAAAAGGAGATAACTTATATATTCTTCCATTATACTCAACCGAATCATCAGTAGCAACCTTAACAACTATACCTGTCGGATCAAAAACAATAGACTCTCCTATTTCTATTCCACACATACTAAATTTAAAACGAGAACGTTTAACCTCTCGCTTACTATAACAATCAAAATCTTCATCGTGCTTAGGTTCATTATTCACATATAAAATCACTTCTGCATCATCTATTGTCATTGCTATATCGCGAAATATATCCAATGCAACATGCGGATTAACATTAAAAAACTCACGATTTTGACGTATTCTCAAATCAGTCAATCTATCTATAGTTTTATGCACTAATTTCTCCACCTCGTTATATTTCACAGTTTTCATTACTGCAAATATTTCAAAAGGAAGAGGTACTGCCGTATTATCTAACTCCTTTGAACGAACATCAACAGGGCGAGAACTTTTACCTATTTTCACCCAATCATTACAAAAACTCGGATTGGTTAATATATAAACATAACCTACTTCTTGTTGATTCATATTGATTTTATTATTAAACAATTATTGTTTTTCATACGCACCTAAATCAGGTTTACCATCGGCATTGCGTTCTTTGCCGTCGAGGTCGAGAGGATAGAGCGTTGACACACTTGTTGAACCACAATCGCGAGCACATGAGAGCGAATCGAGATGGAAGTTAAAATAACCGGTTTCGGCGATGTTGTTAATATTAGTGTTGACAAACACGGTGTCGATGCCATTACGCTCGTTTTGCGACCTTGCCCAACGACAATCCACAAATCGCTCACTCTCTACTCTCTTGCCCTTAATCAACGTGTGCGACAACAAGACGTTGTAATCTGTTACCGACGTGGTATCTTGTCCAAGTTCCAACTCCTCACTATTCCCACCAAAAATAATACTATTCTCAATTACGGCACTCGTAACTGGAAATGTCAATCGCACCCCATTTTGCATTACATAGTTGAGAATACGCACCGACGCATTCTTGCGCGAAGCATAGCGATAGTAATTGGCCACAGTGGTGTGAGCCATACGAAGCGTACCACCTAACTGAGCAATACACGACTCACCACAATTACTTATCTCTGAGTTTTCAATCACCAAACTACCCTGCTGAGAATAAACCCCATACGCCCCCGAATTATGCACTACCGAATTGCGCAACTCCAACACAGGTTCACTACGATTTGCCCCTACAAGCAATATACCTATACTTGCGCCACGTATATGCGTATTTTCGATAATATTATGTGACTGAGCATTTTGCAAATAGATACCACCCCACTGATTAGGTGTTTGATCATAAGGCGTTTGGTCTGCATCATTAATACAATCAAACCTATCTCCCCTAATCACTACAGGGTGTTCAAACGTGCCACGACACTCCAACTCGCCATCTACCACTATATTAGCACCTCCATGCATATACAACTTAACACCCTCCGTGATAGTCAATCGAGCTCCTTCTGCAACATAAATATAATTGAATACCAAGGTTGGACGAACAGAGTCTATCGTTGCATTTGAGGTATAAATATGACTACGTAACACTCGTGCATCGCTACCAACAGCCATCAATTTCACATCCTTTATACGATTATTACACTCAAACAAAAGCGAGTCGAATAACACGATATAAGGCTCATTATCAGTCGATGGCGGCGTCATTTCTACAAAAACAAACAATGAGTCACGCCCCTTTATTACAATATCTTTCAATGCCTCGCCTCGTCCTGCAATGCGCCCATCAACATTAAAACGAAAATACGAACTCTCACCTCCAGCCATACGAATAGACGTAATATTCAGCGCATTTTTATTCTCATTATAAATCATAAAACGTCCCGTAACCGATTGCTGCTCGGCAAACAATGTATCCATCACAAGCGTATCGCACGAGAAAGTAAGTTCGAGCGATTCATCGTAACTTACATTCTCTTCAACACAACTCGACAATGATAATGTTATAATGGCAAATATGAAGAATATTATTTTTTTCATTTTTTATTTTTGACTTTAATGTTATAATTTTATCTCACAAGGAACGCACTGGGTTTATTTTTAGACAGAATGACATAAGAACATATTTTACTTTTTAACATAATGGTCTTGCTTTTGCTTAGCAAAATCTCGACTCAAAAGACAAACCTCCGGCATTTTATATTATAGAATACTTATCGACCAAACATAAATCCAACAAAAAATCTCGGACCTGCAGCATAATCATCTGCCCAATTACTAACATTAAGCATATAATCAATCTTTGCTACCACACTAATACGTTTAGTTAACGAATATTCCATCCCCACAAAAGGCACAATCGCTAAAAACGGATAATGACGATACGAAACATACTGATCTTCCACCAGATAGTCATTCTCTACACTACCTAAACCGTTCTTATCAATCATTGTAATATGTGTGTAAGAACCACCGCCAATCACACCACCTGTAAATATAGTAAACTTCTTAATATGCCAATGTGAATCCAATAAAAGACCTCCCCACCCAATTTTAGCAGAACTACCTTGAGGCTGATATTTCAAAGTAGATACATATCCCTCAATACCCACACGCAAATACTTACCAAATCCCACACGCAAGGCACCTCCAAGCCCCATACTTGCACCACTCAACCTACCCACCGGTCCAAGAGGTAAACCGCCATTATCTTGAAATTGATAATCACGACTCTCAACATACCCCACATTAAACATCATACCACCTTGGTAACCGCTATACGCCAATAAGTTATTTTTTTTCACTACAATTATATCTTCATTAGAAGCAAATAGATTCAATACAAAAAATAAAATAATTCCTATAAATAATAAAACTCTCTTCATGTAACATCTTTATATTATAAAAATGCAAAGTTACTAATTTTAATTTAAACAACACCTATTTTATTTACAAAAAAGGCTGTGTCAAAACAAAATTTTAGACACAGCCTTTTTATTTATAAGAAAATATTTATTACCAAATAGAAACTCGTTTTTCAGGAGCAAGATAGAGAGCATCTTCTTCTGTAATACCAAAAGCTTCATACCAAGCAGCGATGTGAGGAAGTGCACCATTTACACGCCATTTACCGAGTGAGTGAACGTCAGTAAGTGTACGTTTAACGATTTCTGCATCAGTGATATTGCCTGCCCATACGTTTGAATAAGCAAGGAAGAAACGTTGTTCTGGAGTGAATCCTTCTTTCACAGGAAGTGGATTTTCTTTTGTAGCATTTTTGAATGCGTGGTATGCCACTTGAAGACCGCCGTGGTCTGCAATGTTTTCGCCGAGCGACATTTTACCGTTAGCATACATTGTTTCATTCACTTTGATACCATTGAAGTACTCTTCCATCACTTTTGTACGTTCGTTGAAGCGTGCTTTATCTTCGTCTGTCCACCAGTTAGCATAGTTACCATCTTTGTCGAAGTTCGAACCCATATCGTCGAAACCGTGAGTTACTTCGTGAGCAATAACTACACCGATTGCACCATAATTGAATGCATCGTCAGCTTCCATATCGAAGAATGGATATTGAAGAATACCTGCAGGGAAACAGATTTCGTTAGTTGTTGGATTGTAATATGCATTCACTGTTTGTGGGTTCATATACCACTCGTCTTTATCAACTGGTTTAGAAAGTTTAGCCATTGAGCGAGCTGTATTGAATTTAGATACGCGTTTTACCAATGTCCAATATGATTCTTTAGCATCAATTTCAAGAGCTGTATAGTCTTCCCATTTGTTAGGATAACCTACTTTAACATAGAATGTCGAAAGTTTTTGGTGTGCTTTAGCTTTTGTTTCGTCGCTCATCCATCCGAGGTTGTCGATACGTTCGCCATAAGCTTTAAGAAGGTTAGCGCAAAGTGTTTCCATACGTGTTTTTGCCTCAGCAGGGAAATATTTTTCGCAATAGAGTTTACCAAGTGCCATACCGAGCGAACCGTCTACCATCGACACTGCACGTTTCCAACGTGGAGTCTCTTCTGTACGACCTGACATAGCACGACCGAAGAAGTTGAATCTTTCAGTTACAAAATCATCGCTCATATACGAAGATGCTGCGCTAAGCACACGCCATTGCATATAGTAACGGAGGTCTTCGATGCGAGCTGTGTTCATGATTTCAATTGACTTACGAATAGGCTCTTCTTGAGATACGCTAAGTTCTGCAACATCAGCACAACCAAGTGTTTCAAAATATGTATCCCAGCAGAAACCAGGGAATGATGCTT
>JAZLDO010000052.1:0-15669 GCA_045614825.1 Candidatus Aphodosoma sp.
GATTTGGAATGCATACGTTCAACGCAACCTCCTCAAATGGAGCGAAGAAGAAGTCGTAATTGAAAAACAATCACTCGAAACTCGTTCTTTCTCTGTCGATGTTGTCAATAAAGGTGCTAATACCGAAAATTGGTATCTCGACAATCTCCCTACATGGCTCTCTGTTGATGTCGAAAGTGGCACACTCAATCCATTGTCTAATGCATCTGTCAATTTCACAGTTAGTGCGGCATTGCCTATCGGACGTTACGAAACTGTAGTTTATCTCATTGGCAATAATGATGTTTACGAACCATTAGTAGTGTCAGTCAATGTTGTGGGCGAAACTCCAGATTGGGCAGTTAATCCTGATGATTTCGAACACTCTATGTCAATGATTGGTCAGTTGCAAGTGGCTGGTATCACATCCGAAGACACTGAAGACCGCGTGGCAGCATTCATCAACAACCAATGTGTAGGTGTTGCTTCTCCTATCTACAACGCTCGTTACGACGCCTATTTCGTTATGCTCAACATCTATAGCAATAGCAGCAACCAACCTGTAACATTCAAAGTCTTTGATGCAAGCACTGGCAATATCTATCCTGCGGTAGAAACAAGCGATAACGTAACATTTGTTACTAATAGCGTAGTGGGCAATATGAACAATCCGTTCATCTGGAACGCTAAAGACCTTCTTGAGCAATCAATCTACATGAATCGTGGTTGGAATTGGAATTCAATCTTTGTACAACCAGAAAGCACCTCTATTTCAGACGTATTGGCTTCTGTAGCTTCTATAGTTGAAATTGCTAAGGACAAAGACGCTTACGCAATGTATGGCAACTCACAATGGCGTGGTGATTTAGATGAAATCAACGTAGGCAAAATGTATAAAATCAAGATGCGTACAGCAACTAACCTTAGCATTGTAGGCGAAAAAGTTAATCCTGCATCAGAGGTTATAACTGTCAAATCTGGTTGGAATTGGATTGGCTACACAGCTTCGTTCAATATATCAATTGCCGATGCATTTGCCGATCTTAATCCTCAAGACGGTGATGTTGTCAAGAGTAAAAATGACTTTGCTATCTACAATTCTTATGAATGGGTTGGTACACTCACAGCTCTCGCTCCTGGCAATGGATATATGTATTATTCATCAACATCTGAAAATAAAGAATTCTCTTATCCTTCTCAATCTTCAGTGCAACCAACGCAAATGCGAGTTATTCAACAACGTGCCAACGAATTCAATATTGACGATAATAGCGAATATTCTGGTAATATGACTATCGTTGCTGTGGTTAAAAATGGTGATATTTTCGAAACTGTTGCCGAAGTAGGCGTATTTGCTGGCGATGAATGTCGTGGTGCTAATACAACAGAAACTGACGGTTTACTATTCCTCACCATTGCAGGCGAAGGTTATGGCGATGCTCTTACCATCAAAGTTAAGATTGGTGAACAAATCTATGAAGTGAAAGAAAAATTAACTTTCGAAGATGATGCAACTCTTGGCACTCTCGATGAACCATACGTAATTCAAGTAGGCGAAGAAACCGCAATTGATAATGCAATTATCACTTCTGCCGATGTTTATACTCGCGATGGTCAACTCATCGTCGAAGGTTTGAATGGCGAATATAGTGTTTACGATGCTGTAGGACGTATCATTTACACCGGTTCAGCTAAATCAATCTCACTTCCTCGTGGAGTATATATGGTTCACATCGGTGACAAAACTCAAAAAGTGGTTCTATAATCTTTGATTGATATCTAAATTTAGAGGGGTGTGTTGCAAGGACACACCCCTCTTTTTTATATGAAAATTGACGATGTGCCATAACGCCCAAATTGCTGCGTTGTTGGCAATATTAAGTCTCAGTTATGTACTTCAGTACACTTTTTACGATTTAAATTTCAACGCCTTGCACTTTAGACGTTCTTTAGATTCTTGCTTCGCTCATCAAAACAAGTAAAACTTCTTTTGTTTTCGCTTATCGCAAGAATTCTGACGCATCTAAAAAAGGCTGAGCCAAAATTTACATTTTGACACAGCCTCATTCGCAACCCTCAAGCAAGAAAACCATATCAGCACATCCTATTCAAATAATCCTCAAAACCATATTTACGAAGAATCTCTATCGAACCATCCAACCTCCTTAAAGCAATCGAAGGATGACTAATACCATTAAACATATTAGTCTTAACATTCGTATAATGATTCATATCCTCAAACACAATACGTTCTCCAACCTGCAATTCATGGTCAAACTGCCATGAACCCACAAAATCGCCACTCAAACAACTATTTCCACCCATCCTATAAGTATGAGGCAAACTATTATCATCCACTTGTTCACTACCAACAATAAACGGTTGATAAGGCATCTCCAAACAATCAGGCATATGACAAGCAAACGAAACATCCACAATAGCAGTCTTAATGCCATGATTCTCAACAACATCTTGTATTTCCGAAACCAACACCCCAGTTCTCCAAACATGAGCCGAACCAGGTTCCAATATCACATGTAGATGAGGATGACGAGCCTTAAACCCTCTAATCAACTCAATAAGATGTTCCGTATCATAACCCTTTTTAGTCATCAAATGACCACCACCCATATTTATCCATTTCACCTGTTTAAGCCAAGGGGCAAACCTCTCTTCAACCACCTTCAACGTATTTTCCAAATCATATGAAGTCGATTCACACAAAGTATGGAAATGCAAACCCTCAACACCATCAGGCAACTGTTCAGGCAATTGGTCTCTAATAATGCCAAAACGTGAACCAGGAGCACAAGGATTATAAAGGTCAGTCTCCACATCCGAGTATTCAGGATTAATCCTAACACCACACGAAATACCATACTTCTCAGCCACCGCCTTATGCCTATTAAACTGAGCAAGAGAATTAAACGTAATATGAGAAGAACACTGAGCAATAGTCTCAATTTCACTATCTTTATATACAGGAGCAAAAGTATGAGCCTTAGAGCCCAATTTCTCAAAAGCCAACCTAGCCTCCGACAACGAACTAGCAGTCGAATGAGGAATATACTGGCGAGTAATATCAAACAACTTCCAAATAGCAAAAGCCTTAAAAGCCATAATAATCTCAGCACCCGAACGCTCACTTACCGACTTAATAAGTTGCAAATTCTTGTGCAACAACTCCTCTTCTACCACATAACAAGGCGAAGGAATCTCTTTCGTATTGTAATCAAATTTATTAAACGAATTCATATATTTATCAATAATTAATTATTTTTACAACTTCATTATTATGATGAACAAAATAAACACCAAAAGGAAGACTTAGCTCCTCTGTTTGCAACACACAATCAACCCTCAAAACCAATTGCCCAAACGTATTATAAACAACAAGACCCTTACCAGGATACAAATTACCTAAAACAACCACATCATCTTTCACATAACAAATCATACCACTATTAGTTTCATACGTAAGCATATCATCAACACTTACCATCGACAACTCAACCATCATCTCTTCCGAAACCCCATTATTTGAAGGAGCAACCGTATAATAATACAATTCACCACTATCCAATCCCACAACATTATAAGAAGTCACATCCCCAACACTTTTAGGATAACCAGCAACAGAAATATTCTCTATAACCTCTTTACTTCCGCCAGTCACAGCAAGCTGACTAATAACAACACGTTCACCACTTACCCCTTGCGATATAACAATCTTACCCAAATCATTAGCCGGAACAACATAACTATACACCTCAAAATCCGAAGTCAAAACCTCCTCAGCAACAACACTACTACCACTCATAATCTTCAACACCGAAGCATCCTTATTATATGCCTTAGCCGAAATAGTTATAGAACCACCTTTAGTGAAATCGCCTAAAACACTAAGCGTGCCATCTCCTTTACCAGTGCCTAAGCGTAATGCATTATTTTCATCATATGTTTTACCCGAAAGAGACAAAACATCACTATTGGCAGCAACAATATCCGAAGTCAACGAACTCAAACTAACAATCTCCTCTTCAGTCGACTCCGATATCTCTTTCCTATAAACATTCAACACATAATCTTCAACACCAGCATCACTCCAATTTGCCACAAATGAACTATTAGTAATCTCACTAGCCTCCAATACCGAAAAAGTCGTAATACCTTCAAGAGTAATGTTGCGTGTACCAAAATCCTCAGATGTAATAACTAAAGTTGCAGTATGACGACCAATTGTAGTAGGTGAATAAGTTATTCCAACCTCTTCTCCCTCTTGAGCATTCAAAGCAGTAATATTTGTTTTATTTATAGAGAAAATACCATTAGTCTCTTTAATAGATAATAATATGTCAGATGTAGTGTTAGTCGCTTTTATCAATATATGTCCTATTTCAGGTTGTCTTATATCCTCACAATAGAATGTAATCACATTGTTAGATGGAGATATAAGTGTAGTAGTGCTATTACCGGTAAGATTTATTACAACAGATTTATCCAGTTCACTGCTTGATATACTCAATGTAGCCGTATGTTCACCAATAGCAGTTGGAGTATATGAAACCAAAACATCAACTCCAGCCAAACCCTCTGATGCTGATATCCTATTTGCCGACAACTCAAACATAGAAGCATCCTCCCCTCCAACTGTCAACAACAAATCTTCATTAAGCAAAACACCCTGTACAGTAATACTTGCAGACACAGTAGAATTAACATTAGCCGAGCCAACATCCACAGTAATCCCATCCATAGGATAGATAATCGTAGGCTTTGTTGGCACACAATTACATCCCGACTTATCTTCACCTACTATATATTCCTCATCATATGCCGACAACAATTTTGAAAAATCAACAACATCCCCCTTCCTATCACCCCAAATATATTCAGCCAAACAAGGATAATCAATAAACGGATTTCTATTCCCCTGCTTATAGCCAGTCGAATTATTTATTCCATAAATAGCATCATTTCTCACCCTCTCTTTCTCCGACACAGGGTCCTCTCTATGCCATTTCAACAATAAGTTCACCGAATAACTAGTCAAACCATTCACCGAACCAAACATCTGATTTCCCCAAGCAGAGCATTTATCAGCATAACGCGTAGCCATATAGAAATAGCCTCGAGCAAAGTCTCCTTTATATTCATCATCTGGTTCAAACACTTTGCCCGAATATCCAGAAAACGTACTACTACCAAGTCTTCCCAATGCCTTTGAACTCAGCACTGTACCTCCTGAACACTCCCCAAATGGATAATTAGAGCGTTGTCCATTCACCTTACCATCTGTCGGAACAACATGAAAAGCATCACTCTGCATAGGCGATTTACTATCAAACCACGATTGTGGCACCGAATGCTCTTTATTATAGCAATCACAAACATTACTATAATTACCACATTTATTCTTATTATGTTGCCACGAACATGTTGAATACATATCCCACAACGAACCATCATCATGTGAATCCGATGCTACATACAGCAAATTAAGATTATCATAACTTACAACTGTATGATTATCAATAATATCTTGCAAAGCCAAACGCACCGCATTTCCACTCTTACCATTAGCCGACGAATAATAATTAGCTGGAGCATCAGCTAACATACATAAACTAAAACACAATAAAACCGCTAAAGAAAATACTAACTTTCTCATCTTATTATAAATTTCAAAGTTTCTATACTATCACCATTCTCAATCTGTAAAATATAAACACCATCAGCAAGTTCAACTCTCATAGCCGACTTCCCACTCTCCTGATAAACCTTCATTCCATAAACATCATATACTCTAACCACCGAATCTACATCTAACCCATCTACACACAAAACATTATTCATCGTATATATTTTTATATCTAAAATACCCTCAACATCAGTTACAACTGGTAATGAATTAGTCTTCACTAACACAACATTCGAAACCTCCGTTTCATAATCTTCACCAACTATAGCTCTCACTCTATACGAATATTCAGTATTAGCATTCAACCCCTCAAAAACCCAAAAGTTGTCAACAGTCTCTTCACTTCGCATCACCTTTGTCATACTACCACCATACTTATATATAACATCATCAATAGCCAAATTACCCGCCACTTTATGATACTCAATGCGAATAGCATACACATCTATCAAATCATCATACATTAGAGTCTTTTTAGCAGTGCTTTCATATTCTATCTTATCAAGTTGAGTCAATTCTCCTTGCGAATCTACAGAATAAACAACAAAATAAGACTCAGTAGCACTACTACTAGGAAAACGATACATAAATTCAACATATGTCAAAGGCGAAGAACAAATAGGCGTTTGTATATATTCACCACTATTTTTCAAAGCCAACGACGGAGTAGCCTTTCCAGATGAAGCAGTTGAAGTATAATTACCCGAAGCAGTTCCACTCCAACCCTCAGGCAGAGGTTTACCAGTCGAACCTACATCATCAAAATTCTCTTCCATCATCACCTCTTCATTACCCACAGTTTGCATTAAATCCACTACATATCCATCTGCATAATTAACCTCCTCCCAATTAGCCGTAAACTGAGTAGCATATACATTCGTAGCTTCATATGCTTCAGGTGCCGACATATGAGAAGTAGTAAATGATAATAAATTAGTAGTAGCATTATTCCCCGATAGCACCTCTGCATAATATTTTCTATTAGGAGTCAAACCCTCAATCATTATCGAATTAGTTGCAGAAACATAACTATCAATCACCTCTGACTCTACCTTTGTAGCATTATGATTCTTAAGATGCGAGAAATCATCTTTCCCATATTTGCTCCATTCATTCCAATCAAACTCAGTATTTGGCGACACCACATTAACATTGCGTTTCAACGACACATCCTTACCCCAATCCAATGGATTATCCAATTCTCCCACCACATCAATCAATATACCATTATGATATAGCGCAATAGCATCATTACCATTGAAATTTATAATATTATCCTGATCTACAGGTGATTTAACAAGAATATCTGCCATATCCTTTAGCTCATCACCAACACGATTACTTACTATTACACAACATTCACCATCTGCTAAACTACCCGAAAGTGGATAATCCAAATGCAAATCACCAGTACCATTACCCTGTTTACGTATAGAATAATATTTAAGGTCAACTGTGCGACCTGTACCATTATATATACTAACAGCCTTGTTATAAGACGAACCCTCAACATAAGCCGAAAATATAAGGTCAGCCATACGCATATTAGGCTTATCTCTCAACACCACTTCATACTCTTCAGCATTAGGCAAAGCAGTCCAATTCACTTCTGCAGTAGTAGGATTTATCGCAACAGCACTTGTAACCATAAACTCATCAGAGAACGTAACAGATATAGCCAACTCTATCGTATCACTTGCATTTATCAACAACGTATCAATTATAGTTTTTGCCGTATCACAACTAATTTCAATAGTCAAATCATAGCCACTCAACAACTCTTCAGGCGTAATATACGATTTAGATAAACTTATCTCACTCGATAAACCTTTAAGTCCCAACGTAAGATTTTCTGTGAAATTTACCCCCTCAAAATATAATGTTGTACTCGCAGTTGTACCAACATAAGTAACAGGTATATTTATCTCAGTCCACGCAGTAGGAGTAATTAATGCCGAACGACCTTCTGTTTCAATACTAATTCCCTCTTCTTTCTTGTTTCCCCAAATATGTTCTGCCATCTCTGGATAGTCAATAAAAGGATTACGATTATGTTGAATCTGATACACCGCCTCCTGTCTTTTAGTCTCTTTTTCCGATACTGGATCATCGCGATGCCATTTGAGTAGCAAATCAATAGCCTCATCGTTCCACACAGGGTAGGTGTTGTTTTGCATCATGTGCGAGTCCCAAATATCTGCAAACTCATTGTATATAGTTGATATATACATATAAGCACGGGCAAAGTCGCCTTTGTATTCATCGTTGGGTTCAAAGCATTTCACCTTTCCGTTGTATATCGATGTAGTGCCAATTTTCGACACTCCATTGTCAAATGAAGGCGTCACCACCTCGCCAAGCGGTAAATTATTCTTCGTGATATTTGTTTTCGCGTCGGCAGGAAACAAATGGTGCAAATCTCTGAAAGCATAATTCTCCAACGCACCCCACCAACTCTTAGGTAGAGCATGTTCGATGTGCATGCCATCTACGCTGTTGAAATCAGTTTGATAGCGCACCGTAGCCGAGTACATATCTATTATCGAACCATCTTCGTTGCGGTCGGTGTAGTGAAATCCCTCCCATGTATAACCTTCGCCTTTGCCATATTTCAAAAAAGAGGCATTCGAGCAAATATCATTTAGCGCACTGAGCAAGTCATAGCCACATTTGCCATCGGCTTTATAATAATATCCTGCTGGAATTTCGGCACATACTACAATAGCGACACAAAACCAAAGTAGTGAAAAATAAAATCTTTTCATATTTATTTGCTTAATGATAGCGATTTACAAAGTTACAAAAAAAAGTTGATATTCATATATTTGATTTTGATATTTTTTTTGTAATTTTGCACGCATAATATTTTCGGTATCGACCACAAAATCAGCATTACTCACAAACTAGTATCAATCGCTAAAAAATATAAAATATGAACAAAAAAACATTATTTACACTATTCATCATTGCTGTGGCAATATTCTTTTTGTGTACCGATTTTTCAGAAGACAAAGAGTATCAATATCGCGATGGTATGGTGTTTGGTACACTTTACAGTGTGACCTATTCTTCACCCGACAATCGCAATCTGTCCGAGCCCATCGACAATGCCCTACAAGCCGTCAATAATTCACTATCCATGTTCAATCCTGCAAGCACTATATCAAAGGTCAACAACAACCAACCTGTTGAGCTCGACACGCTATTTCTCACTGTGTGGCAAGCCGGACAATATGTGAGCAGTTGCACTAATGGAGCGTTTGACATGACTGTAGCTCCACTTGTCGATTTATGGGGTTTTGGACTCAAAAATCGCGAAGCCGTGAGTCCAACCGAAGTAGATAGCGTGTGCCAATACGTAAGTTATGAATTGGCACTACTTGAGTCGGGCGTAATCCATAAAGCCTATCCCGAAATGCGTATCGATGCCGGAGCTATAGCGAAAGGCTATGCTTGCGACGTCGTAGCCGACACCCTTGAGGCATACGGATGTACCGATTTTTGTGTCGAAATAGGGGGTGAACTTGTTGTCAAGGGGTTTAATCCTAAAGGTGCAAAATGGCATATTGCGATAAACAAACCAGTTGAAGACTCGCTTTGTGTCAATCGCGAAATTCAAGAGGTGGTCGAACTCTCCGATTGTGGTATGGCTACCAGTGGCAACTATCGTAATTTCTATGAGATAGATGGTAAGAAATATTCACACACCATTGATCCACGCACTGGCTATCCTGTTCGTCACAGCTTATTGAGTGCCACAATCGTCGCACCCGACTGTATGACAGCCGACGCATGGGCGACTGCATGCATGGTTGCTGGTCTTGAAAAGTCTCAAGTCTGGATAAAGAATCGTAGTGACCTCAAGGGGTTTCTTATTTATGAAGAAAATGGTGAGATAAAAACTTGGAAGAGTGATGATTTCTAAGCTTTCTCACACACTATAATCACTTTAGATTCATCGCGAAGGGTGGTGGCGAAGATGTATGTCTCGCCGCCATCTTTTATTTTGTACTGTGTGCGCAGTTCGCTCACACTGAGAGGAAAGTTGCGGGTGGTGATGTTGGCTTTAGGGTGATTTTTGAAGAATGATTTTATCGTTTTCTTGTTGAAAGGCACAATCTCAGTTATGCTAAATCTGCGTCCTGGAAAGTCACTATTCAGCTCTTCCGAGGTGTAGAGGTGCGAGTGCTGATGCAGTTTGCTTACCCTATATTTTTCCGCCATAGTTTTATACAATCCACTTTTCAGATGCGCTGCATAAGGCTCATAGAGGTATTTACCTACTTCGAGAGCATAAGGGATTGTAAGGGCTGATTCGTAGCTCAAAGTACCAGTTAGGAGTGAGGAGTTAGGAGTGAGGGATGAGGAGTGTGGAATTGACTGTTGACTATTTAGGTTCACGGCACATATTTCGGTCTCTTCAGTATAGTTTTTGTTGATGAATAGTAGTAGTTCTTTGCACTCATTGCCAACTGATATAACATAGAGTTTTTCTATATGGTTGAGTTCGTTGATGGCGCGTGTGATGTCGAGCATAGGAGATAGTTTCACTACTACCTTGTCGGTGAGTTCAAACATCCGAGGCAACAGAGTCGCTACATCGGGCTGACAGTCGGATATAGACACCAACTTCTCGCCATGATTGCCACGACGCGCAGGATCGAGATAAATGAGGAGTGAGGAGTGAGGAGTTAGGAGTGAGGAATTAGTTGTACTCTGTATTCTGTACTCTGTTATCTGATTTAAGAAATCCTCAGCTGTAGTATTGTGGACTGATATATTGGGGTTTAGGTGTGTGAAATTGTGTTGCGCTATTTGGCATAGTTCGGGGTTTAGTTCTACATAGTGGCTGTTTTGTGTGTACTGCGCAATAAAGTAGCAGTCGATGCCCATACCGCCAGTGAGGTCGATATGAGAGAAGGGTTTGTTGCCCATAAAGTCGCGTATGAGTTCGGCTTTATAGCGAGCAGTGAGTTCGCTTGACGACTGCTCGAGCGATAGTTGGCGAGGGAATATAAGTTCGTCGCATTCGGCCCACGAAGGCACTTTTTTAGTGAGTATTTGATAGGCAGATATCTGCTGTAGTGCATATTGTAGATCCACGCCTTCAGGTGTTTTAGCGAGGGCAAGTTTGTACACATCATCCTTGCGGTGTAGTTTTATGTATTCTTGTGTGGTCATATTTCTTTTACTTTTGTTTTTTTCTTAACATAAGTACAAAAAATTGGGGTAAGTGAATAACGAAAAGTTCGTACTTATGTTGAAAAAAATCTAATAAATGTATGGTATAAGGCGCCAGCGCACTTGCGAGCAATATTCGGTGTAGCCTTTGAGTTGGGCATTGAGTAGTTGCTCTTCGTCGTTGATGCGACGTATGATGACGGGGATGTAGAGTAGCATGATGCAGAATGCGATGATTGAGCCAAGCACGAGGTGCATGGTGAGATACATCAATAAAGTGGCAGTATACATTGGGTGGCGCACTATGCCGTATAGACCTGTTGATACGACCGACTGACCACTCTGCACTTCGATTGTGCGCGAGAGCCAAGCATTTTCGCGCATAACCTCTGCATAGATGCCATAGCCTATTAGGAATACGATAGATGCGATGTAGGGTAGCCAGGTGGGCAGTGTGTGCCAATGGTGGCGATAGTTGAGTCCAGCCACGATGAATGAGGCGACGAATAGTAGTCCTGACAGAGCCACTACGCCCTGTTGAGTTGTGCGGTCTTCCTTGTTTTTGAGGCGTTTGGTGAGCAAGTCGGGCGAGGTGCAAAACATCACAATGCCCATTACGAGCATAGGAATGAATAGTATGCCCATCAAGAGCCAAGCGTGGTGCCAACAGAGTGTGCCTGCTGGGAGGAATAGCAGTGCGCCAAATAGCACTATGCCTGCGAGGTATTTTGTAAGGGCAGATATTAGGAGTTGCATTATTTTTGTATTGATATTTTAATAGAAGTACAGATTACAGATAATAGATTACATATATTTATGTAGAAATGTTTTGTAGCACATTTTCGCAACTATGTTGCAAAGGTAGTTATTTTTATTTGAATATGCGGTTGTATTTTCAGATTTTTTGTGTAATTTTGCTTGTTTTATAAAAAGTAGATATTATGATAGAGAAGATAAGAGAAATAAAAGAGTTGCAATGTGCCTATTTTAGTTCGGAAGTAACGCTTGATATTCGTTTTCGCAAACAGATGCTTGAGAGATTTCTTGTAGCATTCGAGCAGTGGGAAGGTCGTTTGTGCGATGCGTTGTGGGCAGATTTGCATAAGTCGTATGAGGAGGCTTATTTGACAGAAATTAGTATCGTCAAAGCCGAAATCAAAACCCATTTGCGCAAACTGAAGCAGTGGAGTCGTAGAAGAAGAGTAACTACGCCTTTGAAACTATTTCCTTCACAAAGTTATATGGTTAAAGAACCATTAGGCAATGCGTTGATAATATCGCCATGGAACTACCCAGTGCAGTTGTTGTTAAACCCATTGGTGGGAGCAATTTCGGCAGGATGCACGGTAGTGTTGAAGCCTTCGCCCTATGTGCCTACTGTGTCGGGTGTGATAGCAGAGATGATTAAGGCGACATTCGACGAGGAGTATGTGGCAGTGGTGCAAGGAAACCGCGATGTGAATACAGCACTGCTCAATGAGCGTTGGGACGTGATATTCTTCACGGGCAGTCCGTCGTTGGGCAAAACCGTGATGGCAGCCGCAGCGCGCCATCTCACGCCAGTAGTGTTGGAGTTGGGAGGTAAGAGTCCGTGCATAGTTGATAAGAATGCCGATATAAAAGTAGCAGCGCGACGTATAGCGTGGGGCAAAACGTTGAATAGCGGACAGACCTGCATTGCGCCCGACTATATATTGATACATAACGAGGTGAAGGATGAGTTTGTGTGCGCCTTTGCCGAAGCAATGAAGGAGTTGCACGGCGATGATTTGAAAGCGGATAAGCATTATGTGCGCATGGTGAATGATAAGGCATTTGAGCGAGTGGCGAGCTATATCGACGAAGCAAAGGTGCTATATGGAGGCAATCGCGATGCATCGGAGAGGTATATTGAGCCTACATTGTTGGACAATCCGCCGCTCGATTCGGCAGTGATGACAGAGGAGATATTCGGACCAGTGTTCCCAATGATAACTATTGAGGGTGAGTTTGTGGATTCGGTGGTAGAATTTGTCACTTCGCGTGAGAAGCCATTGGCATTGTATTATTTTGGACGTGAGAGCGATGGTTGGGAGGTCATTCGTCGCACTTCGTCGGGTGGCGGATGCATTAACGACGTCATCATGCACATAGCCAACGAGCATGCACCATTTGGTGGCGTAGGCAATTCGGGTATGGGTCGTTATCACGGCCGCGAGAGCTTTGAGGCATTCAGCCACACGCGCAGTATCATCAGCACAGGCACTTGGATTGACTTGCCGTTTAGGTATATGCCGTATAAAGTGTTCGGATTGGTGAAAAAGTTGTTGTGAGATATTGAGATAAAATTTCCATTCTACATTTGTGAGGTACCCCAAAAAAGTTGGACACAAAAAGTGTTCTACTTTTTTGGGGTACTCCATTTGGTGTATATTTTCTTATTCTCTAGCAACCTTCAAGCAAGCTGTGCCGTAGAAAACAGCCACTTTTACACTCTTCATTTGCAAAGTCTACAAACTTTTATTAGGTCGGAGCAAGTTGTGTTTTTACTAAAAAAGTAGACAGATTTTTCGTTTTTTTACTGAAAAAATAGACAACTTTGCAACTTGCAAAGTTGCAAAGTTCATGAATTTGACTAATTATCAGTTATTTAAGTGTTTTTGTGATTATGAATTTTGTATATCTTTTTCTTTAGTATCTGACTGAACAACAGTTGTTTAACCTTGACTTTGCAAACTTTGCAAACTTTGCAAGTCCCTATTTTTTGTATTTATTATAATATGTGTCAGTCTTTTTCGGGATAGTTTGCTTGAAGGTAGGGGGGTGTAGAGGAATGAATTGTGTGTGTCTCTACGAGTGTGCTTATGTACGTAAATATGGTGTGTTTTGTGGTTTTTAGGAAAAATAAGATGTTTTTTTGTGCTTCTGACTAAGAAGATTGCACATATTTTGAAAAAATGTGCATATTTGAGAGGTTGGTGTTGTGTGTTTTTGTGTGTTGAATTTCAATAAAAAAGAGGTGGCGGATGTTAGTTTTTTGCAAAAAAAGCATTGTATTTCGGATTTTTTGTGTAAATTTGCGGTCGAATAGTGTTAATTCAAAGCATAATGAGCAATGCACAATGTGTAATGAATGGTATTTACGTACAATTTGTAATTATGCATTATGAATTGTGAATTGTGAATTAAAAGAAATAATTATGAGTTTAAAAATTGTTGTGCTTGCAAAGCAAGTACCTGACACACGCAATGTGGGCAAGGATGCGATGAAGGCTGATGGTACAGTGAATCGCGCGGCATTGCCTGCAATCTACAATCCTGAAGATTTAAATGCGCTCGAACAAGCGCTTCGTTTGAAAGAGATACATCCGGGTTCTACGGTGCATGTTTTAACTATGGGTCCTTCGCGCGCTGCTGAGGTGATTCGCGAAAGTATGTTCCGTGGCGCTGATGGTGGCTACCTTCTTAGCGGTCGCGAATTTGCTGGTTCTGACACTTTGGCTACTTCGTATGCGCTCTCATGCGCTTTGCGTAAATTGGGCAAAATCGACGTAATCAACTGTGGTCGTCAGGCTATCGATGGTGATACTGCTCAAGTTGGTCCTCAAGTGGCTGAGAAACTTGGTATTCCGCAAATTACTTACGCTGAAGAGATTCTTGCTGTTGAAAATGATACAATCACTGTGAAACGCCGTCTCGAACGTGGTGTTGAGGTGGTTAAAGGTAGCCTCCCTATGTTGGTTACAGTGAATGGTTCGGCTGCGGCTTGTCGTTCGCGTCACGCTAAATTGACTTTGAAATATAAATTGGCTAAAACTCAATCGGAGGTGAATGAAATTGGTGCCGATTATACTGAGATATTCAGCAATCGCCCTTACCTCAAAATCGACGAGTGGAGCGTTAATGATATTGAGCACGACCCAAAATGGTTGGGTATGAGCGGTTCGCCTACTAAAGTTAAACAAATCGAAAACGTGGTGTTCACAGCAAAAGAGAGCAAACGTCTTGAGCCAACTGATGCCGAAATCGATGGCTTGATGAAAGAACTCATCGCTAATCACACTATTGGATAGTTTTTTATTTATTTTGACATAATGACATAAGAACATATTTAATTCTTATTCATAATGGTCTTGCTTTTTACTCTGTAAAAAATCTCGACACAAATGACATATTTGATAAATGCAACTTAAAAAATTTGTCATTCATTTGCTAAGATGAAAACTTGTTTTCAGCGAGGCATATGAGAAAAACAAAAATTATGTCCTTATGTCATTCTGTCTAAAAAGAAACAAAATAAACTTATAAGTATTATGCAAAACGTATTTGTATATCTCGAAATAGAAGATGGTCAAGTGGCTGAGGTCAGTCTTGAACTTTTGACTAAAGGTCGCACTTTGGCTAATGAATTGGGTTGTCAGTTGGAGGCTATTGCCATTGGTTATGGTCTTGATACTGTAGGCGAGCAAGTGTTCCCTTACGGAGTTGACCGTTTGACTATCGCTGAAGACCCACGATTGAAATATTACACAACACTCCCTCACACAAGCATAGTTGTTAACCTCTTCAAAGAAGAACAACCTCAAATCGCACTTCTCGGTGCAACTTCGGTTGGTCGCGACTTGGGTCCACGCGTATCTTCTTCGTTGTTCAGTGGTTTGACTGCCGACTGTACTATGCTCGAAATTGGTGAGTTTGAAGATAAGAAAAACGACAAAAAATACGATAATCTTCTTTATCAAATTCGTCCTGCTTTTGGTGGTAACATCGTGGCTACTATCGTCAACCCAGAGTGCCGCCCACAAATGGCAACAGTGCGTGAGGGTGTG
>JAZLDO010000053.1:0-2649 GCA_045614825.1 Candidatus Aphodosoma sp.
GCTGAAGCTCGCGATTATGCATTGGAGCATAATCGTACATTACAAAATGCCGAGCTTTCGGTTCGTCAGGCTTATGCTGCACGTTGGCAAACTATTGCATCGATGTTGCCACAAGCAGATATGTCACTTGGTTTGAATAATACCAAAGGTAGAATGAAATTTGCGATGGGTGAAGGCATGGCAATGGAGCGTGAAATAGAAAACTTGGCCGGTTCGTTGGGTGTTAGTGCTTCTATCGCAGTCAATGGTCAGTTGATTATGGGCGCACTCATCAATAATACTGCCATCGAGATGCAAGATATCAACAAACGCAACAACGAACTCGATGTAGTGTCTAACGTAGAAACATATTATATTACAGCACTTGCTATGGAGAAAACAGTGGGTCTTTTGGATAAAACAATGGTTGACCTCGAAAAGCTCTATGAAATCACAAACAATTCGGTAATGGCAGGAGTAGCAGAACAAACTACAGCTGACCAAATCAAAGTGCAAGTGGCAAGTATGCGTAGTGCTATCAATTCTACAAAACGTTCATTAGAGATGATTTACAATGCATTGGTATTGCAATTGGCTGCTGGAGCAGATGTAAAATTGGTGTTGACCGACGAGCTTGACAACGTATTGAATGTTGAAGAAGCATTGAATCTTTTGGCATCAGACTTTGATTTGTCAAGTAATTATAGTTATCAATTAGCAGAGCAAAATGTCAAAATGGCTAAGCAAAATGTGATCATGGCAGGTATGGCATACGTGCCAACACTCAGTGCATTCTATCAATATACAGCGCCAAACAAATATTTTTCTGGTGAAGCGGCAATGGAGCAATCAATGGGGGTTATTGGTTTGCAACTTTCAATACCATTATGGTCAAGTGGTAAACGCGCTGCCGGTATTACTGAAAAGAAATTGGCACGCCAAGCTGCAGAAAACTCATTAGCTGATGCACGCGATGGTTTGATGGTTCAACATAAACAATTACGTTATAATCTTTCTACTGCATACGAAGATTTCGATACACAAAAACTAAATATCGACGTATCGCAACGTGTGTATGAAAGCACATCTAACAAATTTGAGTATGGTCATGCGTCTTCGCTCGAACTTACAAATGCAAGTATGACTTTGCTTACTGCACAAAGCGACTATGTACAAGCAATTTTGAACCTTGTAAATGCTCAACTTGAGCTTAAAAAGTTATTGAATAAATAGATTATTAGACACGAGATACTAGACATGAGATATGAGATGTGAGGCTCGTGATGTTAGATTTAAAGTAAATAATAAGTAAAAAAATAAATACAATGAAAAAAATCTATTCTATTGCTGCTATTATGTTTGCAGTATTGACCACATTTACTTCGTGTGGTTCGAAAGAAGAGGCTAAAGCGACAGATGCTGTAGCTGAACGTATCGAAAAAGTGAGAGTCCAAAAAATGGAAGCCTCAACAATTTCGCGTGAGGTGGTGCTTAGCGCAACTTTGCAAGGTTACGAAACTCAAAATGTTGCACCATCGGTAACAGGTAAAATCGAGCATATCTATGTAGAAGAAGGCTCGAAAGTAGCAGCAGGCGACAACCTTGTTCGCATGGACGAACTGCAATATAAAACAGCGAAACTCACATATGCTAATCTTGGTGTAGAGTTGGCACGTGTAGAAGCACTTTTAAAAACAGGTAGCGCTACACAACAATCATACGATCAATTGAAACTTTCGTATGACCAAACTGCCGAAAATATTGATTTCTTAGAGCAAAACACATACGTAAAAGCTCCTTTTGCAGGTGTTATTTCAGCTAAAAACTACGAAGATGGCGAACTCTATGGTGGTCAACCAATTTTGGTGCTCACTCAAATCTCAACCCTTAAAGCTGAAATCGCAGTTCCAGAACGCTTCTTTCCTATGGTGAAAGCAGGCATGAAACTTGACCTTCGTTCAGAAATCTATGGCAAAGACCAAGTGTTTGCGGCAACAGTTGAGCGCGTATTCCCTACAATTGACCCAGCATCTCACACATTCACAATCAAAGTAAAAATCCCTAATAGCAACGATATGCTTCGTCCTGGTATGTACGTGAATGCAACATTATTCCTTGGCGAAGAAGAGGTAATCGTGGTGCCTTATCAAGCAGTTTTGAAACTTCAAGGTTCAGACAATCGCTATGTTTATATAAATAACAACGGCGTAGCAAAATATGTATCAGTAGAACTCGGTCAACGTTTCGACGACCAAGTAGAAATCATTTCAAATGAAATCAACGCAGGCGACGAACTTGTAGTTATCGGTCAAGCTCGTTTGGTTGATGGTGTGAAACTCGAAATTGTAAAATAATTGTTTAATTTGAAATGTGAAAAGTGAAATGTGAAAATCAAAGTTGAACATTTCAACTTTCAACTTTCAACTTTCAACTTGAAAAATTATGAGTATATATAAATCGGCGATTAACAGTCCTATTACCACAGCATTGGTTTTTGTGGCTGTGATGATATTAGGCGTATTCTCGTACATGAGATTGCCTATCGACCAATTTCCAGAGATGGAGCCTCCATATATCTCGGTTATGACCACATATGCTGGTGCCAATAGTTCGGAAATTGAAACCAATGTGAGTAAATTGCTCGAAAATAGCCTTAACTCTGTAGAGGGT
>JAZLDO010000054.1:0-2829 GCA_045614825.1 Candidatus Aphodosoma sp.
AGAATAGCCATATTCCATTTCAACAGGGAAGTAGTCAGATACAGTATTTTTACCTTCGATTGTACCACGACGTTTTATAACTCCACACTCATAAAGCATAGCTTCCACGAGTGTGGTTTTTCCAGAGCCTGAACTACCCAAAAGAGAGATGTTCTTAATTTCGTTAGATTGATAAACTTTCATAATATTTTAGATTTTTAGTAGGGACGTACGGCTCGTACGTCCGCTGGTTAATTATTATTTTGACATGAAGACAAGAAAAACATGATTTTTAGAGATAAATTCAAAAAGTCTCACTTCTCGTGTCTTGCATCTTATTTTTGCGAACGCAATTTAGTAATATTTTTGCTATCTGACAAATTATTTTTTATGTTTTACAATAGTTTTTTGATAATTTATAAGATATATGTATTTTTTACAATAAGATCTCTCAATCGTGTAATTTACAACATTTTGAGAATTAAAAATTGAAAATTGAGAATTGAGAATTAAATATTTAATTAGAGCTTTTTCTTGTTTTTTTGTTTTTTATTTGCAGTTTACATTTTGCAGTTTTGCAATTTTGGGGTTTTGAAACTGCAAAACTGCAAAATGAAAATGGGAATATTTATGCCTTTTTAGGATAAAAATTTATTAAAAATACACACTGTGAGTGTGTGTCGGTTTTTGACCGTTTCCTTGCTTGCAGTTTGCTTGCACCTTGCTTGAAGGTTAGACAAAAAAACACACATTGAGAATGTGTGTTTTTATAATGATTACAAAAAATAGTATATATACCATATAAAAAGCTACCACATTTCACAATGAGGTAGCCAAAATATATACTTAATTATTGAAAAGAAATTTATTTTTTCCAAATTGGTGTAATGCCCACGAAGAACTGAAAGTTGATGCGTGGCATTGGGCGGGCAAGCACCGAGAGGTATTCTTCGTTGAAGAGGTTGTTGACTACGCCTTTGAGCGACCAATCGGCCCACGAGCAATGGATGGATTTTTCGAGAGAGATGTTGCTCATATAGTATTTTGGTAGGCGACCTGTGAGGGTGATGTCGTTGCTCGACATGGTGTAGCGCTCGCTATAGTGGCACCACTTGTAAGTGAATGCCCACGTGCGCCATGAGAGTCGGCCCACGATATTCGCCGAAATTTCTGGCACATAAGGCAACTGTTTGCCAACGGATTGGTCGGCAGGGGTCATTGGTTCGCCTATGTTGATTGATGGCGACCATGAGAAGGTGGAGTTGACCGACAATGCCCAATCTTTTGACAACTGGAGGTTGAGGTCGGCTTGGAGTTCGATGCCATAGGCGTGCACTTTTTTGAGATTGCGAGGAGAGAAGAAGCCTTTGGTGGTAGGGAGCCAGATAATCCAATCGTCGATGTAGGAGTCAAACCAAGTGAGCGAGCCTTTGAGGGCATACACCTCTTTTTTGCCTACTGCAAAGTTGAGCCCTGCGTCGTAGGTCCATCCACGCTCGTGGCGAAGGTCGGGATTGCCACCTGGGAGGAAATAGAGGTCGTTGAGCGTAGGGTAACGATAGTTGCGCGAACCTGATAGTTTGAATGTGAGATTGCCAGGGCGTGAGAGTAGCCCTTCGAAGAAAAGAGCAGGTATGATGGGCGAGAATTGAGGGCCAAACATCTCTTCGCGCACTACTGCCGAGATGCCGATGCGGTCGGTAGGTTGCCATTTGGCTGAGAGAGCGCCCGAGAGTTCGAGACGGCCTACATGGTAGCCTACGATGCCTTTGTCGCCAGATTGCAGGATGATGTTCTTGTCCTCGCTACGCACAATGTGTTGGTGAGCCGAGAGATTGGCTGTGAAGAGCCATTGCGAGCCGATGTAGTATTCGGCATTGAGTTGACCATAGATAGTGTTGATGCGAGAGCGCGAGCGGGTCATGTGTGCCATAATGCCATTGCCAAGGTCGCGCTTGTAGTCGTATGCCATCCAGGTGTAGATATAGCCAGCCTTTGCGCCAAGTTTCCAACCATCAGCAAGGTGGTCGTAAGTGAAAATTCCACGGAAAGTGTGCTCACGTTGGCGGTTTTCGAAGTCGGTATCCTCGCCATAGTCGGTGGTTAGCATGGCAAGTTCGCGATTGGAATAGACATACCAAGCATTAAGTCCAAATCGGTCGCCACGATTGGTGTTGTAATAAGCCTCTTGCAAGAGATGAAGGTCTTTGTATGAGCCACTTTTGTTACGTTCGATAGGATAATATTGGTCTATGATATTCATATTTTCATCATAGATATTCTCCTTTTTGTCGTGGTTACGATACTTGAAATTATTAGGCGAAGTGGATAGTACGACACGAGTGGAAGTTTGCCAATGGTCGTTGCCATAGGTGAGGCGTAGAAACTCGTCGAAAGAATAGAAAGAGCCTATACCTTGGATGTATTGCAAGCCAAAACCCTGAGCATTAGCAGGTTTGGTAGATAATTTGACAGCACCGCCAAGACCACCACCTGTTTCGTTGACCGAAGAGGTGCCATGTAGAAGTGAGGCATCATCGATGAAATAGGAAGGAATAGTAGAGAAATCTGTCATGCCAAGCATCGGATTATTGATTTTCATATCATTCCACGTTACTTGCGTATGTGAGGCTGATGTGCCGCGAAATGAGACGGTTGAAAGAGTGGCACGACCATAACTCTTAACGAAAATAGGACTATTGAATGTGAGTACATCGGCAATAGAGAGGGCGATGTTCTCTTTTAATGTCATAGAGTCCATTTTTGTTTGAGTTGTGCCTATCTCTTTGAGAGGACGTTTGCCAAAAAGTTCTATTTCGGGTATGCGACATATGCCTCTCATCATCGTGG
>JAZLDO010000055.1:0-8038 GCA_045614825.1 Candidatus Aphodosoma sp.
ACCAGCACCAACAAGTGTGTGAATTTCATCAATAAAAAGAATTATCTCTCCATCAGCCTTAATCACCTCATTTACTACCGCTTTCAATCGTTCTTCAAATTCACCTTGATACTTTGCACCAGCAATCAACGCACCCATATCGAGCGAAAAAATTTGCTTTGAACGCAAATTTTCAGGTACATCACCACGCACAATACGGTGCGCTAAACCTTCGGCAATAGCAGTTTTACCTGTACCAGGTTCACCCACAAGAATCGGGTTGTTTTTAGTACGTCGCGACAAAATCTGCAACACACGTCGTATCTCATCATCTCGCCCAATCACTGGATCAAGCTTACCACTACGCGCACGCTCATTCAAATTTATAGCATATCTACTCAACGCTTGATATGCATCCAATTGATTTCCTCTATTTGTAGTCATAATTTTTTATCTTTAAAGTTAAAACATCAAATTCATTATATTTTCTCACACTACAATCATCAAATATCATGCAAAATCCACAATATGCCATTTTGTCTTAATCCAAAACATCAAAACAGTCAAATTGTCATCCACCATCCCCTACTAACTACTCCCTATTCCCTACCAAACAGCAACCTTCTTCATAGGATAACCATACCCTCTCCATAACTTCACACAAAAAACACAAATATTTTCCACTTATTTATTGGTAATACAAAAACTTTTATATAACTTTGCACTAATATTTCAAGGCAATGGTTCGCTCTCCGAGCGACTAAGAGGGAATCAGGTGAAAATCCTGAACAGTCCCGCTGCTGTAAGTCTATTTTTTAGTTCAATTAGCAAAATTCTAACAACACGACTCGCCAATTACAACTAAAAACAAAAACACAAAAAAACCACTGAATCAAGGCGCGAGAATCCAATCTCCACTCCGATTTGGGAAGGTGTGTTACTTAACTAGACAAGTCAGAAGACCTACCATTTGCCTGCTATGTTTAATCCGTGCTTCGAGGAAAGGCACTAACATAAAAATCATTAATGAATCATTTTCTATCGTTTTGTCGTATTGTATGCGCACTCATATTTTATATGAGTCCTATTCTTGTATCGTCACAAGACGGAAAAATTCAAATTATCGAAGAAATCGACACCAACAAAATCCACAATCTCAACGAAGTAGTAATCACAACAAATTCAAAAACAAAAGAAAATCGCGCCACTGCCCCATTGCAAATACTTACAGACGAAACACTTAAAGGCTTAAATGCCATACAAGTAGCCGATGCCGTAAAACACTTCAGTGGCGTAATGGTGAAAGACTATGGTGGCATCGGTGGACTTAAAACTGTGTCAGTCAGAAGCCTCGGTGCAAGCCATACTGCCGTAAGCTACGATGGCATTGCTGTAAGTGATGCTCAAAACGGACAAATCGACATCAGCCGTTTTTCGCTCGACAATGTCGACATGCTCTCGCTCTCTAATGGTCAAAGCGACCAAATTTTCCAACCTGCCCGACAATATGCCTCTGCAGCCGTACTGAATATCACAACGCTAGCCCCTCGATTCAACAACCGCACTGTCAACGGAAAACTAATGATGAAAGCCGGCTCTTTCGGACTTATCAACCCATCTCTATATATTGCAGGCAAATTAAACAAACATCTATCAATGACGGCAAGTGGCGAATGGATGTCTGCCCACGGACGCTACCCATACCTAATGCAATATGGCAGTCAAGCCAACGATAGCACATCTATCGAGATGCGCGAAAACACCGATGTACAAAACCTTCGCACCGAAATTGCATTATACGGATCCGACTCTGTCCAAAATGGCTACATCAAAGGCTACTACTACCAATCCGAACGTGGCCTTCCTGGTGCCACAATTTTCTATAACACTCTAAACTTCAGCAACCAACGCATTTGGGATCGATCTGCATTCCTGCAAGGCCACTACGAGCGAAATTTTGAAAACATTGTCGCTTTACAGTTAAACGCAAAATACAACTATACGTTCACGCATTATCTCGACCCAATGTATCTCGGCTCGGAAGGTAAGGACGAAAATCGATACACACAAAATGAATACTATGTGAGTGGTGCTGTGATTTATCGTCCAATCAATGGTTTGTCGTTCAATCTATCACAAGACGGAATTATAAACACGTTAGTAGCTGATTTAGATAATTTCACATCACCTACACGCTATACATCATTAACTGCCATTGCCGGTAAATATGTAAATAATTGGATTATGGCTACGGCAAGTGTTCTGATGACAGCAATGAAAGATATGATGGATGACAACACCCAAGGACAACAACGATTTAAGGCTTCTCCATACGTCAGTGTTTCATTCAAACCTTTTGAAAATGTAAACTTTAGAATACGTACATTCTATAAAAATATATTCCGCCTTCCTACATTTAATGATCTGTATTATGGCAAAGTAGGCAACCGCAATTTATTACCCGAAACCACGAATCAATACAACATTGGACTAACATTTCAACACTCAATCACCGAATATATACCACTATTGGCATTGAGTTGCGACATATATCACAACGACGTAAGAAACAAAATAGTAGCCTACCCAACAAAAAATATCTATACTTGGACTATGCTCAACTATGGAAAGGTATCGATTACGGGATTGGACTTCACAGGAGATTTGGAAGTAGTTCCATGTCCGAATTTGACTATAACTATTGGAGCTACATATACCTACAATCGTGCATTAAATGTAACTAACCCTAAAGACCGCGACTATCGCCACCAAATACCTTACACCCCTCGCATATCAGGTTCAGGCAAGGCAGGAATTAAGACACCTTGGTTTTCAATAAATTATTCGTTAATATGGAGCGGACATAGATATGCAGTAAATCAAAACTATGCAGAAAATCGTGTCGAGGGTTATCTCGACCATAGTTTGTCGGCAAGTCACGAATTCGATATCCGCAACAAACATAAGATAGGTGTAAATATTGAGTGTTTGAATTTGGCAAATATGAATTATTGCGTTGTGCGCTACTTTCCTATGCCAGGCCGCAGTTGGAGAGGAACCATCTATTGGAAATTTTAATATATGTTTGACAGAATGACATAAGAACATATTTCTTTTTATTCATAATGGTCTCGCTTTTGCAATGCAAAATCTCGATACCAAAGACATATTAAATAAATCTTTTTTGTCTTTATGTCATTCTGTCTAAAAACAAAATACAAAATGAAAAATTACATTATAATATTAATTTCTACGCTCTTAGTGAGTTGCAACGACATGTATGACGTGCCACGTGAATCTATGTGGAATGACTCGACTGAAACTACATCGTTATTGGTGCTAAGCGAAGGGTTATTCAATATGAATAATAGCACTTTGGCATTGATTGATTTGCAAAGCGGAGAAATTGATTATGATTACTTTACAACTGTGAACGGACGTGGGATTGGCGATACAGGCAACGATATGAAACAGTACGGTGCAAAAATATATATCCCTGTAAATATATCAAGTCAATTGGAAATATTAGATGCAAATACCTGTAAATCAATCAAACAAATACCACTATTTAACGACGAAGGCATTGCTCGCCAACCTCGATACATCACATTCCATCAAGACAAAGCCTACCTAACTTGTTTCGATGGTTGGGTAGCTCGAATCGACACTACTTCGTTAGAAATAGATGGTTGGACTCAATGCGGCAACAATCCCGACAACTTAGTTGTATGCAATAACAAATTATATGTCAGCAATTCAGGCGGTTTAGACAATCCATTTTACGATAATTCAGTAAGTGTTATTGACTTAAATATTTTTAAAGAAATTCATCGCATCACAGTAGGAGTAAATCCTGGCTCAATAATAGCCGATAGCGAGGGGGATGTGTATGTTATAACTCGTGGCGATTACGATGAAGAGGACTACATGCTACATAAGATAGATTCGGAAATAGACATAGTAGTAAAAACATTTACAGATTTACACCCTTTGCAAATGATAATACATAATGACTTAGCATATATGTATAGCTATAACTATAAGAGTGGCGAACAATGGATTAAGGTATTCGATTGCCTTACAGACCAAATAGCAAATGATAATTTTATCACTGACGGAACCGAACTTGAAACTCCTTTTGGCATGACTATAAATCCCGAAAATGGCGACTTATACGTTATGGAAGCATATAATTATGTATTATGGGGCGATGTGCTATGCTTCAATCGCAATGGAAAATTAAAATTCCGCCTCAATGAAATAGGTCTCAACCCAAATTCTATAATAATAAAACAATAAAAAATATGAAACACCTAATTCCAACCCTATGTTGCATGTTGTTAAGTACAATATGCTTTGCAGAAAACAAGGTAAAAGTCATTGAATACAATCCTGCTCCAGGACAATTTGTAAACACATTACCTATCATTGAATCAGAGGACGATATTCTTCAAAAGGCACAACAAAACCTCGAACGGGGCTCAATGATTAGCTTAGGGGCATTCGGGGGATATATGGTAATAAAATTCGACCGCCCACTTGCGAATGCAGATGGCAATGACTTTCTAATACTCGGTAATGCCTTTGCTACAAGTGCCGAACCTGGAGTTGTGATGATAAGCCGTGATGCCAACCAAAATGGTATTGCTGACGACCGTTGGTATGAAATAGCAGGTAGCGAATATGCTCGTTCGACAAAGAACTACGAAATAACATACTATCGCCCAACAGCAGAACACGACGCTTCGGAAGAAGCTATTGAAGAATACATCCGTTGGAAAGATAATCAAGATAATAATGGTTGGCTAACAAAAAATACAACCCATAAACAACCTTACTACCCTACATGGATTGATGCTGATAGTCTAACATTCTCGGGTACACTTTTACCAGACAATGCAATAGACGAAAAAGGCGATAGCTCATACTTCAAATTAACACCTTTCGAATGGGGATATGCAGACAATCAACCTAATTCAGATGAAATAGGTTGCAGTTTTGATATTGATTGGGCAGTTGACACAGAAGGAAATAAAATTGATATTGAAGCTATTGATTTCATACGCATACATACAGGTACAATTGCTACCGACCACGGACAAATAGGAGAAGCAAGCACCGAAATATCAGCTATTCGTGCTCTACATGATGAGACAATAGATGTAAGCGAAGAAATTGTATTCGACTTAAACAGCATGATTGCAGAGCAAAATATTCAATTCAACGAATCAGACGTATGGGATAAAACGCTCAATGACAGTGCAGAATATCAATGGTTTGGCAATGGTACATTCTCATTCTCGCACCTTCGCTCTGGCAATAGCTGGGAAGGCACATCATGGGAAGGCTTCACTATCTCTCGCAGTCAAGATACATTATTATCGCACGAAGCTTTCTACCCTGACCATCAATGGGGAGTAATGGCTGGCGGTGGAGTTGCTGGTAAAGGTACACCTCATATTCTTGGTTACTATGCAGAATACACAGAAAGTTCAATTGAAGGGCATATCTGTGAAATAAAATTTACACATACAGATGAAATTGAGGTAGTAGGATGCTATGTGTGTAACTCTCCATACACTACAAAATGTATAGTTGATGGATTTATGTATGCTCGCAAATTTGCAAAAGGTGACTATTGTACACTTACAGCACACGGTGTTAATACCGAAGGAGAAGATTGTGGCACAGTTGTTTACTACATGGCAGACTACAGAGATGAAGATTCAACCAAATGGTTTGTGAATAAAAATTGGGCATGGATGGATTTATCTGAACTCGGAGCTGTGAAAAGCATATATTTTACAATGGAGACAACTGATGTTGGTGAATGGGGGGCAAATACAACATTCTATTTCGGACTCGACCAAATCACAATCCGCCCAACAAAAGAAGAGACCTCTTTGCCTCAACTTTCAATTCTCAATTCTCAATTAAATGTTTATCCTAATCCGTGTCGCGATATTCTTCATATCGAAGGAATTGAAGATGGAAAAGAAGTCAACATTTACAACCTACAAGGACAATTACAACTTTCAACATTTAACAATCAATTGTCAACTATCAACTTATCACCTGGAATCTACATCATAAAATCAGGTAGCAAAACTTCAAAATTCATTAAACAATAATATCCAAAAATATCTATATTTACGCAATAAAAAAACAACAAAATTCAACTCTCAAATCTTAATTTTCAATTTCATGCGTTTCATACCTGTTCTAATTATAATCGTTCTAATGGCATTTTTGCCAAGTGTACTATATACACGCCATATTCTAAAAACAAAACAAAGCATTACCGGCAGTGTTGTAGCCGCATACGCTATACCAACTATTCTGATATTAGCATTTATTTTTCTACAATACGCTACTCGCGCTGGCATATTGGATTTCAAAATAATGCAATGGACTCTATGGGGTTTTATTCTTGCTATTCTACCTGCTAATATATATGCATTATTTTATATCATCAACAAAATAATAAAACTATTTACAAAAAAATATTACAAAACCATACACTATATCGGTACTACATTAGCTCTAATTGTGTCATTAGGGCTTATAATAGGCATGGCAAGTCGTCACAACATTCAAATCAGAGAAGTTACAATTTACTCAAAAAATCTTCCTGAAGAATTTGACGGAATACGCATTGCTCATATCACTGACCTACACTTTGGCAACCTCTCGCCTCGCGATAGTTATCTTGAAAAAATTGTTACCAAACTCAACGAAATAGATCCCGACATGCTTGTTTGCACTGGTGATATGATGAACCTTACGGCCGATGAAGTCAATGGATTAGATGGATTATTCGATACAATTGATGCGCCTTATGGACGATATGCAGTAATGGGAAATCACGACTATGGCGATTATAGCAAATGGGAATCAGAAGAAGCAAAACAAGCAAACCTCATAGCAGCCTACGAAGCGTACAAACGTGTAGGATTTATACTTTTAAATGATAGTGCCATTCAGATTACAAATAACAAAATACATAATACAAATGACACCACATACTCATCTATTGGAATAATTGGGGTTGAGAATTGTGGAAAAGCTCCATTTCCACGTTATGGTGATTTAGCAGAAGCAACATATAAATTCGAACCTGCGCAATTCAATATTTTATTATCGCACGACCCAAATCATTGGCAAGAAGAGGTAGTTAGCAAAGAATATGAATATATTGATTTGACTCTTTCGGGACATACTCATTCGGCACAAATAGGCATAGACTTAGATAAATTCAAATGGTCGCCATCACAATGGATTTTTAATCAATGGGATGGATTATATCAAGAAGAAAATCAATACTTGTTTATATCTCGAGGATTGGGATATGTAGGTATTCCATTCCGATTAGGAATGCCTGCAGAAATAAGTATAATAATAGTAAAAAGTAAAAAATAAACGATATCATTGCAAAATTAGCACCTATAAGTTCTTCTTACTTTACATACCCCCCTCCGAGCAAAGCTCTCGACAATGTGTCATAACGCCTAAATTGCTACGTTGTTTTGATTTTATCAAGTCCGCAAACACTCAGCATAGCCATAGTGATCTTGACTCTGCTTTCGTTTAAAGACGGACTTCAATATTAAGTCTCAGTAATGGACTTCAGTACACTCTTTACGACTTAAATTTCAACGTCTTGCACTTTAGACGTTCCTTATATTCTTGCTTCGCTCATCAAAACAAGTAAAACTTCTTTTATTTTCGCTTATAGCAAGAATTCTGACGCATCTAAAAGAGACTGAACCAAAATTTACATTTTGACACAGCTTCAATATAAAACGAAGAAACCTCGAAGAACGAAATCTTAAAGGTTGCGGACGCACAAGCCGTGCGGCCCTACTGTACGGATATAAAACAAAGAAACCCCGAAGAAACAATATTCCCTGGGGTATATAAAAAAAATAGAGACGCAACATATATTGCGTCTCTACTGAAAAACGGCGGCGACCTACTCTCCCACGATGCAACGCAGTACCATCGGCGCGAGTGGGCTTAACTTCTCTGTTCGGAATGGGAAGAGGTGGAACCCCACTGC
>JAZLDO010000056.1:0-3314 GCA_045614825.1 Candidatus Aphodosoma sp.
CGACACACTTATGGTTGGTTATGTTATTGCAAGCCAAATGGATGGTAAAATCATTCGTTGGAAAAACGGTAAAGAAGATCGCACATTCCAATATCGCGATTACACTCGTTATGCAGAAATAACAGGTGATACAATCAAAGGTGAAATGGAAATATTGCGTGCTATGTCAACTGACGGCAAACGCTACCTTATCTCACTCGACCACAATCTTTTTCCTACTATGGGTAGCACACACCTACCTACTACATTCATCCAAACAGAAGATACTACTATCGTGATTGATCGTCAATTTGATATCTACGATGCACTGTCTTTCGTTGAAGATGCTTCTATGAGCCACAATGGTAAATTTGTGTGCGGTCGCATCTATGCTGTACCAATGGATGGTGTTGATGTTTATTTTGATGCTACTACTATAGCTTTCTCATACGATGTAGATAATGATGTATTTACTCATTATGGCGATATCGGACAAACTCAATGCTATGCTGCTGCTTCAGTTATCGACAATGAAGGTCACGTCTATTTCAAAAGTGTGAATGGAGTAAATCCTCTTGGTAAACCATACATCTACAAAAATGGCGAATACATCGAACTTGAAAAATGTCTTTTGGCATACGATGGTATCACTGCCGAGCAAATCGATGCTATTGTAGAATATTCTGACGCTGACGACCTCGGTATCGTTTGGGCTGTATCAGGCGATGGTAAAACACTTATCGGTGCAGGAAATGGTCTCATCGGTCATATTTGGTGTGCCCGTCTTAGTTGTTCGCCTTATGATTTGGATGATTATCAAAATAATAATCCTGTGGACCTCGAAACGTCAAGAATCTCTTCTGCTAACATCTACACCAGCAATGGCACACTCCATGTAGAAGGCGCAACCGAAAACTATCACATCCTCGATGCCGCAGGTCGCCTAATCTACTCCGGCAACGCCACAACCCTACAACTCCCACGAGGCATCTACATCGTTACAATGGATGGCGAAGTAGAAAAAATAGTGCTATAAACCCCTATCGGGTGTGTCAATAGTCAAAGGTTGTTTTTTTTACCTTTGGGTCAGCGGACGCACGAATTGTGCATCCCTACAATAGTCAAAAAAAAAAAGAGATACATCACAAGTGATGTATCTCTTTTATTTAAAATAATTTACGCAAGTCCATTGTCAAAAAGTCTTCCACACTAATTCCTCCTTCTCCAACAACAAATGCCCTTTGGGGATTAAATAACAGCTTAAACCTCTCTAATCCTTTTGAGCCATTGTCCCATTACTACTTGAATGAAACGTCTTGGCTCTTCAATCCTACTTTTAATTATCTGATAATCTGCTCTTTTATACATAATATCACATTTTACTCAGTCTATTGAGTAATTTTACTCACCGCAAAGGTACAAAAAATTTTCAATCAACAAATATGGATTGAAGTTTTTGTTTCAATCATATCTTTTCTAAAAGTTTTTTATTACCTTTGCAATCACAAAAAATCTATCAGAAATGTATCACAAAATATTAAAGGAGAATTGGGGTTATGATAATTTCCGACCATTGCAATTAGATATTATTGAGAGCATTGGGTCGGGGATTGATACGCTTGCTATATTGCCAACTGGTGGTGGCAAGTCGCTGACGTATCAAGTGCCTGCGCTAGCTATGGAGGGTATGGCTCTGATTGTGTCGCCTCTGATTGCGCTGATGACTGACCAGATACAGAATTTACGCAAACGTGGTATTCGCGCTGAAGTGATACATGCTGGAATGAATCGCGACAAGGTATTCAATATTCTTGAACAAGCACAATATGGGGCATTCAAAATGCTATATGTTGCTCCTGAACGACTACAATCTGAACTATTTCTCAAACGATTACAATTCTTACAACTTAGTTTTATTGCTGTAGATGAGGCTCATTGTATATCGGAGTGGGGTTATGACTTTCGCCCTTCGTATCTGAAAATTGCCGAATTGCGGGAGATGTACCCTGATGTACCAATCCTTGCCCTTACTGCCTCGGCAACACCTGATGTGGTAACCGACATAAAAGATAAACTCGCTTTCCGCTCGCCAAGCAACATGTTTCAAGCGAGTGTCGAACGCCACAATCTTTGCTATGTCGTACGCATGACCGACAACAAAGATGCTCAACTATACAAAATATTAAACTCGGTCACTGGCTCAACAATCATATACACTCGCACTCGCGATGGTGCTGAAAAGGTAGCTAAAATGCTACAATCGATGGATTTTTCGGCAAACTACTACCATGCAGGACTTGAGCCTCATGAGCGAAGAGATCGTCAAAATAGTTGGATGTCGGGCCAGACTCGCATTCTTTGCGCAACTAATGCCTTTGGCATGGGTATCGATAAATCGGATGTGCGATTAGTGATTCACTACGATATACCAGATGCTCTTGAACAATATTATCAGGAGGCAGGACGTGCGGGGCGTGATGGACAAAAGTCGTATGCTGTACTACTTACCACTCCAAGTTCGGTAGAACAATTGGTGCGCCGTCACGAAAAGGTATTTCCTCCTAAAGAGTATGTGCGAGCTGTATATCAACATCTTGCCAACTATTATGTAATAGGCGAAGGCTCTGGCAATGGTTCGGTTTATCCTTTCAAATTAGAAGAATTTTGTCATATTTGCCGCTTATCATATTCGCTGACAATGGGGGCTCTCAATATATTGCAATGGGCTGGCTATATCACTCTCACCGAAGAGATGGAGAGTCCGAGCAAATTAAAGGTCATCATGCACCCTTCGAAACTTTACGAATGGCGCATGGAACACCCCGATAAAGATGAAATACTTGAAACGATACTACGCACATATACAGGCATATTTACTGATGCAAAACATATAAATGAAGATAGAATAGCCATTCTAACACATACCACACGCGAAACCATATATGCTTATCTCATTTGGCTTCATCGAGTAGGAATTGTGCAATATGTACCATTTAAGCGAACACCTCTACTTATCTACAATACTGACCGTCAGGATGCTGATACGCTATATATACCACCATTGGCATACGAAAATCGAATAGACCGCATGTATTCACGACTTGTTTCTATCTATGAATACGCAACCAAAGATACTTGTCGTTCGGTGCTATTAGCTCGGTACTTCGGACAAACAGACATCCAACCATGTGGGCATTGTGATGTGTGTATAGGGAATAAAAAAAGAAGTTGACTTTTCAGGGTCAACTTCTTTTTTCTGTATCTTATTCTTCTATTTCTATACCCATAATATTATAGGTTTTACCATCTCGAATTATGAATATCTCACCATTTCG
>JAZLDO010000057.1:0-43713 GCA_045614825.1 Candidatus Aphodosoma sp.
ACCCGACACAATATGCTCTTCGTGAGTTCGATATTGTCCAATCTCAATAGAAATACCATTACTTAACCCCATTGGGAAAAAGACAGATTGCCACCCACACAATCTCTCCTTAGTAAGTAACTTATCATAGTTTTTTATTGCGTCAAACATAACTTCTACTACTGCATCTATATACCTCGACGAAGCAGAAAAATAGCCTTCAATACCTAAACGTCGTGCAATAGAGGAGCGAACCTCATCTATATTCAATCGCACTCCCTCTATTTCTGACGAAAAAACAACATCACGGGTCAAATTCTCCGCCATTGCTTGCAACTGATCATCAAAACCCAATACACTCAAACGTCCATACAATCGCCCTTGTTCACGAGATACCTTATCAAGCAAAAGATTTACTTGATCACTATCCCAAACAAAGTTAGTCCAATTATCATATTCATGAATATACATAGCCGTATTCCTTATATATTATTACGTCATGCGACATTATAGAATAAATAACGTCGCAAATTATGCAACAAAATTACAACTTTTTTGTCGCATAAGCAAATTTTTAGAACTTTTTATTAGCATAATCATAAAAAAATCTTCATCCTGCAAGTGCAAAATGAAGATTTTTATGATATTATTCCTTATTATTCACTTCGTTCATGATTTTTGCTTCGCTCGGCATAATCCAAACAAGTTCGACTCTGCTCTCGCTTATCGCAAAAATTCCCTAAACCAACTCCAACCCTAATTCATTTTTAAGGTGCTTAAAGTCTGCGTTTATCTCTTGCATACGCTTGAAATTCTCATCTTTTGTCAAAAAGATTGGCTTGTCGGATTGCTCCTCTACTACAAATGTCACCGCAATAGTACTATTTTCCAACTCATTCGCAAGGAATTGCTCTAACGTACGCTTATGGCGAGTTAGTGCTTCTAATTGCATTGTATTGATCAACTTCACAATTACCAAACCTGCCTCTCCTTTTTCGGGAAGAAAATTTTGCATAGTATTCGACGTATGCAACTCGCCCTCAATCTTCTTGGCATACAAGCGCCACGCACGCACCAAATCGTCGTTCGAAAAATCGCGCTGTGCGTCCACAACTGGGAGGTTCCTGAGCTCCGTCGAAGGGTTTATCGGACGCTCGAGCTGAGCGTCCCTACTTTTATCGGTTGACTGTTGACTATTATTAATAGTCGTAGGCTTCAACGAAACAGACACTACCTTCGGCATTTGCACCACTATAGGCGCACCTACTACTACAGGTTTCCCTACTTGTGCCACATTCGATTGTGGATTAGCTATCGTTGGTTGAGTGCTGACTGTTGTCGATTTACTGTTGACAATTGACTGTTGACTGTTTTCTGTTGACTGTTGACTATTATTTTGTCCTCCCGGAGTTGGTGCAACAGTTATTAACGGCAACTCCGGTTCAGCTTTTTTTGGTTGTACGCCTCCTGCAACTAATCCTGCTGTTCTAATCAACATCACTTCGACCAACAACCGCTTATTTCTACTCGCGCGATATGCTAAATCACAATCATTTGCATACTCCAATGCTTTGTACAACCACCACAATTCACAACGCTTAGATTGTTCTTTATATCTTTCGGCAATCGACTCTCCTACTTCCAATAAAGGCAATGTCATCTCGTCCTTACTCACCATCAAATCACGCAAATGCGACGACAATCCTCCAACAAAATGCTGTCCTTCAAATCCTTTGCTCAACACCTCGTCAAATATCATCAATGCATCTGGCACGTTCGCGCCTAACAACGCATCGATCAATCTGAAATAGTAGTCATAATCCAATACATTCAGATTAGATATAACACCTTGATACGTAATATTATTACCACAAAAACTCACCACTTGGTCGAATATCGACAAGGCATCACGCATCGCACCATCAGCCTTTTGGGCAATCACATTCAATGCCATATCTTCAGCCACAACACCCTCATTTTTCGCAACATACTGCAAGTGAGCAACTGTATCGTTTATCGTAATACGATTGAAATCATATATCTGACAACGCGACAATATCGTAGGTATAATTTTATGCTTTTCAGTTGTAGCAAGAACAAATATTGCGTGAGCTGGTGGCTCCTCTAATGTCTTCAAAAAGGCATTAAACGCTGCAGCCGACAACATGTGCACCTCATCGACGATATAGACGCTATACTTGCCGATTTGAGGCGGTATACGCACTTGGTCAACCAAATTTCGTATATCATCTACCGAATTGTTCGACGCGGCATCCAATTCGTGAATATTGAACGAACGTTGCTCATTGAATGCCTTACACGATTCGCACTCGTTACATGCCTCGCCATTTGCTGTAGGATTCAAGCAGTTGATTGTCTTTGCAAATATACGCGCACAAGTGGTCTTACCCACACCACGCGGACCGCAAAACAGATATGCATGAGCCAAATGATTATTAGCTATCGCATTTTTCAATGTTGCAGTCAACGCAGCCTGACCCACCACCGACATAAACGTCTGCGGACGATACTTTCGCGCTGATACAATATATTGTTCCATACATTTAAAGTTGAAAGTTAAGAGTTGAAAGTTGAAAGTTATTAGCTGATAGACTACAGTCAGTCGATTGTTGACTGTTGACATAAGCGTCAGCGAATTTTTGCAAAGTTAGTAAAAAATGCACAATGCACAATGCACAATACACAATTTTTTGTTTAAGCATATTAAATTCCGATTTTTTTTGTTAACTTTGCAAAAATTACTCACTTCGTTCGTGATGTTAATAATTAGTAATTGGTAGTTAGTAATTACTCCTTACTCCCTACTCCCTACTCCTTACTAATTACTAATTACTCTTTACTAATCACTCTTTACTCTTTACTTACTAAAAAAAATGCTTCGACGTTTTCTTCCTCCATACAAGTGGTATGTGATTGCAAATATATTTCTAAATCTCATCACTGCCATATTCAACCTATTTTCATTTGCGTCAATCATACCGATTCTACAAATCCTTTTCGGTATGGACACTAACACGCACACACACATCCCTTTTTCGCAAATCACATCCCTCGACTCTCTCCTCGAAATTAGCAAAAACAACATATACGCCTATATCGAATCGCTTATCAATCAACACGGTGCATCTACCGCCCTCATGCTTTTAGGCGTATATCTCATTGTGATGACTCTGCTCAAAACCCTCTCTGCATTCCTCGCTTCTGCCTCTCTCGTTCCAATACGCACTGGAATTCTTCGCGACATACGCAACACTATATATCAAAAAATCACCTCTCTCCACCTCGGATACTTCTCCAATGAGAAAAAAGGCGATATCATTAGTCGCATGACCAACGATGTCGCCGAAGTCGAAGCCTCGATAATTGCTTCGCTCGAAACAATATTCAAAAATCCAATCATGATACTCCTCTACCTCATAGTGCTCTTCACTATGAGTTGGCGACTAACTATATTCGTACTTATCCTACTACCCATCAGCGGTCTACTTATTGGTCGCATAGGTAAATCACTCAAACGCAAATCGCTGCTTGGGCAACAACTATCGGGAGAACTAATATCACAAATCGAAGAGACTCTTGGTGGACTACGAATAATAAAGGCTTTTAATGCCGAAGAGAAACTCAACCACCGCTTTCAAGCTCTCAACGAAACTATTCGCCACACATTCAATCGCATACACACTCGCTATTTCCTCGCTCATCCCGTGAGCGAATTTCTCGGCACTGCCGTCATCGCCATCCTCCTTTGGTACGGTGGCTACCTCATCCTCTCTGGCAATGGTGGCATCACCGCACCCGAATTTATCTATTATCTCGTCATTTTCTACTCTATAATCAACCCCTTCAAAGAACTCTCACGCGCTGGCTATAGCATCCAAAAAGGTTTAGCCTCGCTCCAACGCATCGACGCCATTCTCGACACCGAAAACGACATAAAAGAGATACCATCCCCACAAACTATCGACTCATTCAACCACGAAATCTGTTTCAATAATGTTTCATTCAAATATCAAGACGAATGGGTACTCAAAAATATCAACCTAACCATCCACAAAGGACAAACCATTTCCCTTGTCGGTCAATCGGGCTCTGGCAAATCCACTCTCGTTGACCTCATCCCTCGTTTCTACGACACTATCGAAGGCTCGATAACTATAGACGGCATCGACATTCGCAATCTCAGCACTCACAACCTACGCCACCTCATGGGCAACGTCAACCAAGAAGCTATCCTCTTCAACGACACCATATATAACAATATTGCCTTTGGCGTAGAATCTGCTACACAAGCCGAGGTCGAACAAGCAGCTCGCATTGCCAATGCCCACGATTTCATCATGGCTACCCCCGAAGGCTATCAAACCAACATCGGCGATCGTGGCTCGCGTCTCTCAGGAGGTCAACGCCAACGCATATCCATTGCTCGCGCCATCCTCAAAAACCCACCTATCCTAATTCTCGACGAAGCCACTTCTGCCCTCGACACCGAGTCAGAACGCCTTGTTCAAAACGCAATCGAACACCTTATGCAAAACCGCACTGCTATCGTCATTGCCCATCGCCTCTCTACAATCAAATCAGCCGACCTCATCTGCGTCCTCCACGAAGGCCGTATCATCGAGCAAGGCACACACGACCAACTCATCGCCCTCAACGGACAATACAAAAAACTCTGCGACATGCAGAACTTCTAGGCCATATAATAAAATTCTAAAAATATGTCATTCTTTCACCAAGATGAAACTTTAGTTTCAACGAGGTGTATGTAAAAAAATTTATGTCTTTATGTCATTATGTCTAATAAAATCACAATACTATGCTAAACTTCGAATTCCAAAACCCAACAAAAATCATCTTCGGTAAAGGTTCAATCGCCAAAATCGAAAAACAATTCTCTCGCCCTACCAAAATAATGCTCACTTTCGGTGGTGGCAGTGTCAAACGCAATGGCGTTTACGACCAAGTAATCGCTGCCCTCAAAGGTCACGAAATAGTCGAATTTTGGGGCATCGAACCTAACCCTAAAGTCGAAACTCTACGCCGTGCAGTCGAACTCGGTAAAGCTGAAAACGTTGAATTCATTATCGCTGTAGGTGGTGGCTCTACCCTCGATGGCACTAAACTCATCGCTTGCGCTATCTGCTATGATGGCGATGCTTGGGACCTCGTCCTCGACCCTAAAAAAGTGAGCGGTGCAATTCCTTTCGCTTCTGTCATGACTATGCCTGCCACTGGCTCTGAGATGAACAATGGCGCCGTAATCTCCAATCTCGCTACTAAAGAGAAATACGGTTTCTATTCTTTCTACCCTCAATGGTCAATCCTCGACCCTGAAGTTACCTACTCTATCCCACCTTACCAAGTCGCTTGCGGTATTGCCGACACATTCGTGCATGTCATGGAACAATACCTCACTGCTCCAAACATCAACCCTCTCATGGATCGCTGGGCAGAAGGTATACTCCTAAACCTAATCGAAATTGCACCTCAAATCCAAGAAAACCCTCAAGACTACGACCTCATGTCGCAATACATGCTCTCTGCCACTATGGGTCTTAACCGCTTCATCGCTATGGGCGTACCACAAGATTGGGCTACTCACAACATCGGACACGAACTCACTGCCCTTCATGGCGTAACTCACGGCGAATCTCTCGCAATCGTTCTCCCTGGCACTATGACCGTCCTCAGCGAACAAAAACACGACAAAATCCTCCAATATGGCGAACGTGTATGGGGCATCACCGAAGGCACCGACGGCATCCGCATCGCCGAAGCTATTGGTCGCACCGAACAATTCTTCTCGCAACTCGGCCTCGCCACTCGCCTCTCTCAACTCAACATTGGCGAAGACACAATTGCCGAAATCGAACGCCGCTTCAACAAGCGTGGCACCCTCCTCGGCGAATGCAAAAACGTAAATGGCACCGTAGCCCGCGCTATCCTCGAATGCGCACTATAATCCGACATACACAAAAAAAAGAGCAACTCACATCCGAGTTGCTCTTTTTTATTATCTCAATCACTATCGACTTTATTATTCGCGTACGCGTTCTACATACGAACCATCGCGAGTGTCGATTTTAATTTTGTCACCAGCGTTGATGAACAAAGGCACACGTACTTCAGCACCATTTTCAACAGTAGCAGGTTTCAATGTGTTAGTAGCTGTATCACCTTTCAAACCAGGCTCAGTATAAGTGATTTCCATAACAACGTGAGTTGGCATGTCAGCATAAAGGATAGTTTCGCTTTCTGCGTGAACCACAACTTCAAGTTGGTCGCCCTCTTTCATGAATTTAACACCATTGATAAGTTCTTCGTTAACCGACACTTGTTCGAATGTTTCGTTATTCATCAAGTTACAACCCATATCATCGCGATACAAGAATTGGTATGGACGACGTTCGATACGAACCTCTTGTACTTTCACACCAGAGTTCCATGTTTTATCCAAGATACGACCAGTTGTAACATTTTTCAATTTTGTACGTACGAAAGCAGGACCTTTACCTGGTTTAACGTGCAAAAACTCAACAATAAAGAAATATTGGCCATCGATATCGAGGCACATTCCGTTTTTAAAATCAGCAGTAGTAGCCATAAATCTGTTTATATTTAATAGTTTATAAAATTATTCATTTTCAGCCCGCAAAATTACAAAAAAAAATCCATATACACAATACCCAATAAAAATTGAAAATTGAAATGTGCAAATTGAAAATTAAAAGTTGAAAGTTGAAAAAAAATGTGCATTATGTATTGTGTATTGTGCATTTTTCACTATCTTTGCAAATTATTAAAATCATACCCCCTAACTACACACTACTAACTATCTTGTCTTTCCTATTCGACATAAAAGTACGCCTACAATATACCCTTCGCGCACACTATCGCAAAGGGCATTGGGTACATTCTCCATTCACATTCCACACACTTAACTACACAATATTCGAACGTACACCATATTACAACTTCCAAGCTATCGAAAATCTACGAAAACAACTATCTCACGACAACTCAACTCTCACTCTACAACCACTCGGCACATCCAAAGCCAAAACAACAACAATCTCTCGTGAACTAAAAAATAGCACCAAATCACCTCGCCTCGCTCAACTACTACAACGCCTCTGCGCATCAAACAAATCACATTATATAATAGAACTCGGCACTAACCTCGGTTTGTCAACTGCCTATCTCGCATCCAACAACACACAATCACAAGTTTACACCCTCGAAGGTCAATCCGATTTATGTCGCATAGCACAAAACAATTTCAATAAACTTAACATTCATAACATCAACATAATAAAAGGAAACATCGATCACACTTTACCTTCTCTAATCAAGCAATTACCACAAATCGACCTTCTTTTTATCGATGCAAACCACCAATATCAAGCCACCATCAACTACTACAACCTCGCAAAATCAAAAGTCCACAAAAATACTATAATCGTCTTCGACGATATCCACTGGTCTGAAGGCATGCAACAAGCTTGGAACGAAATCCGCCAAGACCCCGACATCCGTCTCTCTATCGACATTTTCCACATGGGCATCGTTTGGTTCAACACCGACATCCCAAAACAACACTACATCGTTGCATTCTAACCCATAACCTATAACCTATAACCTTCAAAATATGAAAATCTACACCAAAACAGGCGATAAAGGCACAACATCACTTATAGGAGGTAAACGCGTACTCAAAAACTCCGACAAACTCAACGCCTACGGCACAATCGACGAGTTAAACTCATTCCTCGGACTCCTTCGCGCCAAAACTACCGACGAAAATATAAAAGCCGAAATTCTCGATATACAAAACACACTTTTCAACGTCGGAGCACATCTCGCACTCGATGAAAATGTCGAAAAAATTCCCGAATTTGCGCAAATTAACGACGAAAAAATCAAAAAAATCGAAGATTTAATCGATTTTTTTCAAGAAAATTTACCTAAAATCACAAATTTTATCATTTACGGCGAAAACGAACTTTCTGCAATTTGTCACGTCTGTCGAGCAATTTGTCGCCGTGCCGAACGCGAAATTATCACTGTAAACCAACAAGATAACATCGACTCAAACGTCATAACCTACATAAATCGATTATCCGACTTTCTCTTCGTTTTAGCTCGAGTTTACACAAAAAATGAAGAAAAAAGTGATTTTTTGTGGAAAAAGTAAAATATTTGAAAAAAAAATAGTATTTTTGCACCTTGAAAGTTATACTATATCTTCGGGTGTAGTGTATCTATATACAAACACGTAAAAAATATAAGTAACAGAGTGCGGACTAAAGATTTCAACACTCTCAACTCTAAAACTCTCAACTCTCAACTAAAAAAATGTATTGGACACTTGAATTAGCCTCAAAACTCGAAGACGCTCCATGGCCAGCATCAAAAGATGAACTAATTGACTACGCAATGCGCTCTGGAGCTCCACTTGAAGTAATAGAAAATCTTCAAGGCATTGAAGATGAAGGAGAAATTTACGAATGTATTGAGGACATTTGGCCTGACTACCCAAGTAAAGAAGACTTTTTCTTCAACGAAGAAGAATACTAAAAACAAAAAAACTTTCTATTACACAATTTTTACCCTAAATACTCGTTAAATATACAATAGAAAGTTACAAAACACCAAAATGCAACTCAAAAAATTATTATTCATAACGCTATTTTCGCTATTTGCAATACAATACACCACAGCTCAATTTGATGGAATATATAGCCAATATATGCACATCAAACACTTTTACAACCCTGCGGCTATTGGCGAACAAGAGTTAATGAAAATGATGGTTGCTCAGCGATTAGATTGGATCGGAATAAAAAATGCTCCTAAAACCACACTTTTTACCGTTAATACTCCATTTAAAATAGGTAAAACACACCACGCAGCCGGAATCCAATTCGTTAACGACATATTTGGTGTATTTGCCAATCAACAAATAAATGCACAGTATGCCTATAAATTCAAATTCGAATATGGCACATTAAGCGTAGGAGCAAACATTGGCGTTCTTAATTTAATATGTTATGGTGATAGTATAAAAATGGTAGAAAGTGACTATCACACTGAAAACGACCCTGCAATACCACAAGGCACACAATCTGGTGTAGGTTTTGACATGAGTGCAGGCATCTACTTTTCAAACGCAACTTGGTTCGCTGGCGTATCAATACTCCATGCTCCAGGTGCTAACATAAAATTAGGCGACAAATACGATTTTAAAATAAATCAAGCTATGACTGCAGTCGGCGGGTATAACATCAAAATGCCAAATCCCGACTACCAACTGAAACCTTCAGTCTTACTCTATACAGATTTTGTCTCTTGGCAAGCTCAAATAAGTTTACTGCTTGATTATAAAAATAAATTTTGGGGCGGATTAGCCTATAGCATACAAGATGCTGTTTCTTTCTCCTTTGGAGCAGAAATAATCGATGGCCTACAATTAGGTTATTGCTACGACTTGCCTGCATCTTCTATGATAACAGCAACACATGGTTCTCACGAACTATATATATCATACGATTTCAATATATTCAAACCTAAATATAATCAAAATCACAAAAGTATTAGACTTCTATAATCCATAAGATATGAGAAAGTTAATTTTATTCACTTTAACAACTGCAATCGTTGTTTTATCAAGTTGTTCTAAACCCCAAGGACAATTGACAGGTATTTATGAAGATATCAATCCAGAAGCAACTCCTTACGGAATGGTTCGTATCCCTCGTGGTTCATTCATTATGGGACCTAATGACCAATCTGCGCTTTGGGCTATACAACCAACACAACGCGATGTTACGGTAGAATCTTTTTGGATGGATATTACAGAAATTACTAATGGCGAATACAAACAATTCGTTCATTGGGTGCGTGACTCTATCGCTCGTACACAGTTGGCACGCATGGAAGTTGATGTATTAGGCTTAGAAGCTGAAGATGCTAAATACTTTTCTGTAAAATACGATCCTTATAATGAAGCTGCAGACCCTGACACCATTCTAAATTGGAAAATAAAAATTCCTTGGAATGCAAAATGGACTTACGAAGGCGACGAAGAAGAAAATGCTACTTACCTCGCAGTAAATAGTGTATTCTATCAATCTGGCGACAAAACAGAGGAACGTCAGCTCAATGCTCATATCATGAACTACAGCTACCAATGGTTAGCTCGCGACCAAGCGAAACTTCCAGGCAACTCATTTAATCCTAAAACTGGTAAATATCACGATTGGGCTGAAGTAACTATTGATACTGCTTATTACGATGAAACTGGTAAAATTATAAATAAAGTAATCAAAAAGAAACTCCGTCAACGTGGCGACCTCATCTCTCGTCGTATCATCAATATCTATCCTGACACTATGTGCTGGATGACTGAGTTTACTTATAGCTATAATGAACCTGCTATGCTCAACTACTTCTCTCATCCAAGTTATGGATACTTCCCTGTAGTTGGCGTTACTTGGGAACAAGCTCAAGCATTCTGTCACTGGCGTAACTCTCAATATCAACACATTAGCAAAATGCCTCGTGCTCAAGAATATCGTCTTCCTACTGAAGCAGAATGGGAATATGCAGCTCGTGGTGGTCGCCTTAATTCGGCTTATCCTTGGGGTGGTCCTTATATTCGTGATGCTAAAGGCTGTTTCATGGCTAACTTCAAACCTCTACGTGGTAATTATACAGAAGATGGTTATTTCCTTCCTGCATCTGTAGGTACATACGACCCTAATGATTATGGTCTATACGATATGGCAGGTAACGTATCTGAATGGACTGATGATACATATGATGAAACAACAAGTGCTTTCGCTCTTGATATGAACCCAAGCTACAAATACGAAGCTCGTGAAGGTGATCTCAAAATTATGCGCCGTAAAGTGCTTAAAGGAGGTTCTTGGAAAGATGTAGGTGCTTATCTACAATGCGGTATGCGCGATTTCGAATACCAAGACGTTTGCCGTCCTTCTATCGGATTCCGTTGCGTTCGTACACATATTGGTGATTAATAATCAAACTTAAATCTATAAAACTAATTAAAACTTTTAATTCTTATTATGGCAACTAAAACAGAGCAAGGTCAAGAGAAAAAAGGCCTATGGGGAAAAATTCAAGATTGGTATGCACAACCTGGAGTACAAGCAGCAGTTGGTATGGTTTATTCACTTGGTGCAGCAGTTGTTATCGTCGGTGCTCTCTTTAAAATCCAACACTGGCCAGGTGCTGGCGTGATGCTTACTGCTGGTATGTTAACTGAGGTGCTTTTGTTTGCAATTGGTATTTTTGAAAAGCCACATCCAACATTACATTGGGACCATGTATTCCCTCAACTTGTTGAAGACGAAGCTAAACCTCTTAATATATCTGGTAATATCGGAGGCGGTGCTGGTGTTGCTATGCCTGGTATGGAAAAAATGTCAGATGAAGATGCTAAAAAACTTACAGAAAGCATCAAAAATATGAGCGAAACTGCTGCTCAACTTGCTAATATTAGTCGCGTTGCAGGTCTCACTGATATGTATGCTAACAACCTTCAAAAAGCATCTGAAGCTGCGGCTCAATTTGCAACTAAACAACAAAACCTTGACGAAGCAACCAATACTCTCCTCTCTTCTTATAAAGGTATTGCTGAAAATATGCTTGCAGCAGAAGATAAAACTAAATCATTTGCTGAAAAAGCTAACGAACTTAGTAAAAATCTTGGCTCTATTAACACTTCATACGAACTTCAACTTAAAGGCATTCAATCTCAAGCTGCAGCTATCGAAGCTCAAAGCGGTAAAATTAATGCTGTTACTGCTGAATTCGAAAAATTACATACTGCCGTAAGCGCATCTTCTAAAAACATGGATGCTTACAAACAAATGACTGACCAACTTGCTAAGAACGTGTCTGATCTTAACAACGTTTATGGCAATATGTTAAATGCAATTAAAGCATAACAACTCATTTTTTAACATATAAAAACTAAAACACATCTAAATTTAAAATAAAATGGGTGGAGCAAAGAACTGTCCGGAAACCCCGAGACAAAAAATGATTGGTATGATGTATTTGGTGCTTACTGCTATGTTGGCATTGAATGTATCTGCTGAAGTATTGGAAGGCTACAATATGGTATTTACAAGTTTGAAAAACTCAACAAAAAATGCCACACTTCGCAACGATAGATATTTCGGCGATATACAATTTTTGTATGACCAAAATCCTGAAAAAGTTGGAGAATGGATGACTAAAGCTACTCAAGTTAAAGAAAAATCTGACTCCCTCGTAAATCTCATACAAGAATTTAAAATAGGTATTGTTGCTTATGCTGATGGAAAAGATGCCGATCCTAATGGTGAAGAACTTAACAAAAAAGACAATACCCATGCTGGAGGTCAGTATGCTGAACTAACTACAGGACTAGGTCGTGCGAAAAAATTACAAGCAGCTATCGAAGATTATAAATTGTTTGCTGAAGAGATGTTTAACAACGATACTCTCAGAAATAAAATCTACGAAGAACGCTTTAGCACAGCACCTCAATTTTCAGAAAAAACAGGTAAAGAAGTAAATTGGATAGAGAGAACATTCTCTAACATGCCAGCTATCGCTATCGTTACTATGTTATCAAAATATCAAAATGACGTACGTAACACCGAAGCAGAAATGTTACTTCACTTTACTAGTGCGCAAGATGCAGGCGACTTCCGTGTTAATAGCATTCAAGCTCGCTTGATTCCTGACTCTAAAAATGTAATGCAAGGTGGTAAATTCCATGCCGAAATTGCATTGATGGCAGTCGATTCAACCAAAAAACCTATCTACTATTTAGGAGATCGCCAATTGGAAAGCGAATTTATTGATATTCCTTGTAATCAAATTGGTGCATTCCCTATCAAAGGTCGCCTCGAAATTGCAGGACCTGATGGTAATATGGTTGCTTATCACTTCGAAGATCAATACATGGTTTCTGCTCCTGCTGCTACTGTTGCAAACATCGACATGAACGTTGTTTATCGTGGCTATGATAACAAAATGGAAATTTCTGTTCCTGGCCTCGCTGATAGCCAACTCCGAGTTTCTGCTAATGGAGCAACAATGACAAAATCAGGTAATCAATACATCTGCAAACCTTCAGCTAAAGACAAGATTACAATCTTAGTTTCTGCTGATATTGATGGAAAAGTACAAACTATCGGTCAAAAAGAATTTCGCGTACGTCCAGTACCTTCTCCTTCTGCATTCTTAAAATTGCCAAATGGAGAACGTTGGAGTCCTACTATGGAAACTGGAGGCCGTTTGAAAAGACAAGATTTACTAGATGCTACAATCATTGCAGAATACGAAGATGGTATGCTTAATGCAGATTTCGTTGTAACTGAATTTACTATCAAAATACCAAGAGGTGCAGGTTTTGACCCAATTAAAGTTAGTGGTGGTAAATTCTCAGATAGACAAATTGAACGTCTCAAAAATCTTAAGCCAAAACAAGAATTCTTGATTGAGCAAATCAAGTATGAAATGAAAGGGGCTAAAAATGCAAAATCAGGAACACTAACTATGGGTTCTGTTCCTATGCCTTAATAAAAAAATAGACACAATATGAAACATTACAGATTCTTTACAACACTTATTGCTACTTTTACATTTTGTGCTATAATTAGTGCACAAAAAGAGATTCCTGATAGTACAGAAGTATTATTTGACAGCAATGGTAGCTTTACTCGTGTAATTAACACTCCAGAAGAAGTTAATGCAAAACTCATTACAATCAATCCTCTAATTGATGAAGTAGTTTGGCGTAAAATAGTTACGCGTGTTATTGACCTTCGCGAACAAATAAATCGTCCTCTTTATTATCCTGATGCAAGTGAGGGTAATGAAATGGATGAAACAACTCAAAAGAATCTGTTTGCAATAATATTATACAATCTCTACAAAGAAAATTTGGCTGTTTATGTAGACCCAAATTTAGGAGGACCTGATGTTCCTCAATTTAAGGAAGAATTCAGAAGAAAATATGAAGATTTTGACTTCTTCAAAAATGAGGTAATGTTGGAATTTACAGGTGATGATATTTATAAAATTATAAACTATGTTACACCTGGTGTTATTAAATATTATGTACAAGAAGTTTGGTATTTCAACAAAACTACATCAACGTTCCATAATAAAATTATAGCTATTGCTCCTTTCTTTGATCAAAGATATCATTTAGAAAATGGTGAAAATGGTGCAATCGGAACTTCTGACCCATTGTTTTGGATACCTTACGACAAACTTCGTCCTTTCCTTCAAGAAGAGTTTGTGAAAATGACAGGTCGTAACATTACTCCACTTGTAAACTTTGACGAATTCTTTACTACTCGCCAATTCTATGGCTACATAGTAAAAGACTACGATATGCAGAACCGCCAATTAAAAGATATCTCAGATGACCCTATATATCTAAAACAAGAGCAAGATCGTATCGAAAATGAAATCTTAAATTTTGAACAAGATTTGTGGAGTTACTAATAATATTCTCATTATACATACTGATACATAACTGTGTATCAGTGTGTATAGTGGTTTTCTAATAATATAAATTATATTCTATGAATAAACATCTATTCTTTTTTATCGCACTTTTATTTTTAGGATTTGCACAAACTGCAATCTCTCAAGAGGTTAGACAGGTAACAAAAGACACTGAGGAAACCGAAATAAAAGCAAAATTCCGCCATTGGTCAATCGCATGGAATGGTGGTATGTCTGTTATTGATGCCGATTTATCAGGAGCAAACAAAATTCTTCCTAATAGCAAAGTTAATTTTGCTTTTAATGCACAATTAGAGTATATGATTACTCCGATGTGGGGTCTTTATCTTCAATATAGCTACCTTCCATACAGTGGTATTCGCCAAAATGTAGAAAAGTTTCAAGGTCTCACTCACGATGTTACATTAAATGGTACATTTAATATTTTGAACCTTTTCCGTTCAAATCGTTCTCAAACAAGTAATTGGGGATTTAATATCAATGTCGGTGCTGGTTTAGGTTTCTACAATACTAACCTATATGGTTTCCAAAATGAAGAATATACTAAAGAATTGACAGAAAATGCAATTAACAGCCGTACATTTGTATTACCTGTAGGTTTTTCACTTGAATATGCACCTATACAATGCTTGGGCATTTTCCTTCAAGCAGAGTATCGTATGTACCAAGCTGATGACCTTGACTGTCGTGTCCAAGGTCGTAACAACGACTACATGGGTTATGCCGGTATTGGTCTTCGCTACAAAATTGGAGCTGGCAAAAAACGTGGTAGCATCAAAACTGCTTCTTTGATGGAACATAATCCTGATAAAACAGACCGCGCTATGATGGCTCGCGAAAAACAAGTCGATGAACTTGCATCTAAAGTTGATGATATGACTGATATGATGAACAAAAATATTATTCCTAAATTTGAAGCTATCGTAAAAGCACAAGAAGAGGATAATACAGATTCTGATTTAGATGGTATTCCAGATAGCCGCGACCGCCACCCTAACACACCTGCTGGTTCATTCGTTAATTATTATGGAGAACCTTTGACTGAAGCTGAAATAAATAAAATTTTAGGTGCTTCTTCAAGCAAACCCGAATCTACAATTTACTATGAACTCAATTCGTTTAATGTAACAAAAGATAGCGAATTGGCTATTGCTCAAATTGCAAGTAAATTGTATAACAACCCTAATTACAAAGCTGAAATCATAGGTTATTGTGATAATAGCGGCAGCGAAGAATTCAATCAAAAATTAAGTCTTAAACGTGCCGAAACAGTAAAAAATATCTTGGTTAAACAATATGGTATTGATGCTAATCGTATTTCTGTTGTTGGCAAAGGTAAAACTCAAGGTCCGAAAGACAAATTTATCGTAAATCGTCGTTGCGATGTATTTATTGTGAAATAAATTAAGAATAGATAAAAAAAACTGAACCAATATTTGGTTCAGTTTTTTTTTATCACTACCCCCTTCTTCTAAATTCACTACAAACAATCGCTGTAGCTACAGCAACATTCAAAGATTCACTCGTTGGCTCATCTACAGGATAACTTGGAATCAATAACTTATCCGAAATCATTTCTTTTATTTCTTCCGATATTCCATTTCCTTCATTTCCCATCACAATAATACCACACTGAGTCAAATCGGCACTATATATAGAGGATCCATCTAAAAATGTTCCATAAATAGGATACTTCTTCATACAACAATCTCTCAAAACATTCTTCAAATCTACATAATGAACACGAACTCTCGCCAATGCCCCCATCGTAGATTGTATAGTTTTTGTATTATAAATATCAACAGTTCCATTAGAACAAATAATATTTTTTATTCCAAACCAATCAGCTATGCGAATTATTGTACCTAAATTACCTGGATCTTGCACTGCATCTAAAGCTAATATCAATTCTTTTTTCAACAATAATTCGTTTAAATCAAAACTATATTGAGGACGACAAAAAACCACAAATACTGGAGATGGCGTTGAAAGTAATGTTATTTTTTTCATCTCATCTAAACTTTCAATCTCAATAATTTCGTCGGCTACAGGAGAATTAACCAGCAACCACTCTGCCGTAGCAACAATATATTTTGCTTTAAAATAAGGCAATAAATCATTAACTAATTTCACCCCTTCAGCAATAAATACCTGTTCATTATCTCTATTTTTTTTCAAATTTAGAGAATTAAAATACTTAATTTTATTCTTTGATAAAGCCATATAAATATAATATATAAAACAATGTGCAAAGATAGTGATTTTTTCGATATTTTTTTGTATATTTGCACCGATTTATGTATTGTGGCGAACAATATTTTTTTCATGAGATTAAAAAGAATCTTTTATTACATATTTTTTATTGCAATATTGCCTACATTCTGTAGTTGCAGTATGACTAAATATGTCCCAAAAGAAGAATATCTATTGAAAAACGTAAAAATAAAAGCGACTATTCCTGATGTAAATAATGAAGAACTAAAAAGTTATTTACGCCAAACTCCCAATAATACTATACTTGGATTTTGGCCTCTTAAATTAGGATTTTACAATGCATCAGACGAAGATTCCACCAAATGGAGCAATCGTTGGCTACGCCGTATAGGCGAACCACCTGTAATTTATGATTCACTCAGCACTGCGTATAGCTGCAACGAAATACAAAAAGTGATGTTTAACAAAGGTTATCTTAATGCTATTGTTACATCAAAAACAACCAAAAATGAGAAAAAACGTCATGCAAAAGTAACATATACGATTGAAGAGAATCAACCTTATCGCTTACGCAATTATTTCATTACAATACCCGACTCTACGGCATTAGCAGCAATAAATCGCCGAGAAAAACCTCTAATTAAAAACGAGGATTTATTTGATATTGATCGCCTAAATGAAGAACGCGAACAAGTCGCACGCATACTACGTAATCAAGGTTTTTTTTACTTTCGCAAAGAATTACTATTTTTTTATGTAGATAGTGCTTTAAATACAAATGAAATTGATGCAGAATTATCAATCCAACCTCAATTTTTGGATAATGATTCAGCTTTACAAATAATGTTTACTAAAAAGAAAATAGAAAATATTACTATATTAGCTCTAAAAGACAATGATATTTCAAATGCCTCTAAAATTGATTTAGATACCATTTACAAAGATAATTTTAAAATAATATACAACCCTAAAAATAAAGCATTCCGACCTAGAGCAATAACAAACAAAATATCAATTTTACCTAATTCCTACTATTCTGATTTTGCAGTCGAACGCACATATTCACACCTCAATTCACTTAGTGCTGCAAAATATGTAAACATAACATTCAACGAAAATAACAACCACAATTTAGATGCTCAAATCGTAATAACCCAAAATAAACCACACACAATATCAGCAGAAATAGAAGGGACATATTCAGGGGGTGACCTTGGGGTTGGAGCTGCTATTGGTTATAAAAATAATAATATATTCCGTGGTTCTGAAATATTAAATGTAAATATAAACGGAGGATACGAAGCTATTGGTTCGTTGTCTGAATATCAATCGGCTTGGGATATCGGTGGGGAGGCCTCCCTTACTTTTCCTACCCTATTAATGCCAATGACTGATGATTTTAAACGACGAGCAACTGGTAGTACCGAAATTGCCACTTCTATCAACTTCCAACAACGACCTGAATATCAACGCAACATTGCTGGTGCTGGCATAAAATACAACTGGCGCTGGCGCAGAATAAACTTCTCATTCAACCTACTTGATTTAAGCTACATTTACTTGCCTTACATGACTGATGCTTTCAAAGACAAGTATATGAAACCAACTTCAAGTATCCGTTTCAGTTACGAAGACCATTTTATAATGCGCTGGGGTTTAGGCATAAACATGTCTAATCGACGCAATATGACGTTTAACACAGGTAGTTTTTATACATTCAGAGCCAATGTACGAACTGCAGGTAACTTGCTTTATGGCATAAGCAACTTAATAAAACAACAAAAAAACGAAGACGGAGTTTACGAAATATTCAATATTCAATACTCTCAATTTGCTAAAGTCGATGTCGATTTTGCCTATAATTGGTACTTATCAGACAAATCACGACTTGTTTTTCACTCTGGTCTTGGTGTAGGTCTGCCATACGGAAACGCCTCTATTCTTCCTTTTGAAGAACGTTACTATAGTGGAGGTGCCAATAGCATGCGTGGATGGTCGGCACGTAGATTAGGTCCAGGTAACTTCTATAATAGTTCTGGAAGCATTGATTTTATGAAACAATCGGGCGATATCAAATTAGACTTAAACCTCGAAGCCCGTTTTCGCCTTGTATGGAAATTAGAAGCTGCCCTTTTCGTTGATGCAGGCAATATTTGGACTATTCGTGACTATGCCGAACAACCAACAGGAGCTTTCCACTGGAACGAATTTTACAAACAAATTGCTTGTAATTATGGATTAGGGCTTCGATTAGACTTTGATTTCTTCGTCATCCGAGTTGATATGGGTATAAAACTATACGACCCTGGATACCCTATTGAAAGCGAACGTTGGAGAACTGAACTAACTTGGAAAGATGATTTTGCCCTACACTTTGCTGTGGGATACCCATTTTAATTCATAATTCATAATTTACAATTCATAATTATTTGTCTGACAAGTCTGACAAAATCTAAAAATCTAACAAAATGAAAAAAAGAATCACATTAGCGGTAGCCTTAATTTTGGCTACATTTGGTATCACTAATGCGTGTACTAACTTTATCGTTGCCAAAGGTGCATCTGCTGACGGCTCAACTATGGTAACCTATGCAGCCGACTCTTACTGGCTTTATGGTTCATTGTATCACTACCCGGCTGCCACTTATCCAGAAGGTGCCATGATGGATATTTATGAATGGGATACTGGCAATTTCCTTGGCAAAATTAAACAAGTTCGCCAAACTTACAACGTAGTGGGTAATATGAACGAACACCAACTCACTATTGCTGAAACTACTTGGGGTGGTCGCGAAGAACTCATTGATACAACTGGTATCATGGACTATGGTAGTCTTATATACACCACACTACAACGTGCAAAAACAGCTCGTGAAGCTATCGTTACAATCGTAAACCTTGTTAACGAATATGGCTATTTCTCATCTGGCGAATCTTTCTCTATTATTGACCCTAATGAAGCTTGGATTATGGAGCTTATCGGTAAAGGTCCAGGTTCAAAAGGTTTCGTATGGGTAGCACGTCGTATTCCTGATGATTGCATCTCAGGCCATGCTAATCAAGCTCGTATTACGACATTCCCTCTCGAAAATCGCAAAGACAAAACTACTATTTCTAGCAAAAATCTCAAAAAAATCTACAACCCTGAAGTTACAACTGTATATGCTCACGATGTAATCAAATTCGCTCGCGAAAAAGGTTATTTCAATGGTACAGATGCTGAATTCAGCTTCTCTGACACATACAATCCTCTTGATTTCAGCGGTGTTCGCGCTTGTGAAGCTCGCGTATGGAGTTTCTTCCGTCGCCACGACAAATCTATGGACAAATATTTGTCATACATTATGTGCAACACTAAAGAACGTATGCCTCTTTGGATTCAACCAGAACGCAAACTTTCAGTTAAAGACCTCCAAGATGCTATGCGCGACCACTACGAAGGCACACCTCTCGATATGTCAAAAGGTCAAGGTGCAGGCAACTTCAACTCTGTTTATCGCATGACTCCTCTCATCTATAAACACAACGGCAAAGAGTTTTTCCACGAACGCCCTGTCGCAACTCAACAAACAGGCTTCTCATTCATTGCTCAAATGAACGAAAATCGCCCAGCCGAAGCTGGTGGCATCCTTTGGTTTGGCCTTGATGATGCAACTTGCAATGTTTACGTACCTATCTACTCTTGCATCACTGAAATTCCTGAGTCAATGAGCGAAAAAAACGGCTCTATCCTCGATTTCTCATGGACATCTGCATTTTGGATCAACAACTGGGTAGCAAGTATGGTATATCCTCGTTATTCAATGCTCTACCCTGAAGTCAAAAAACGTCAAGGAAAACTCGAACACGAATTCTTCAAAGATGTAGAAGAAGCTGACCGTTTTGTTGCCCAATTAATCAAAGAAGGCAACTCGCAAGAAGTTCGTACATTCCTCAACCAATTCTGCCAAGGAGAAGCAGAAAAAGCTATTAATACATGGCGCAAATTGGGAGAATATCTCATGGTTAAATATCTTGACGACGCAATAAAAGGTGAGAAAAACGGACAATTTGATGGCAACCACAAACGCATTCCAAACAAAGTAACTCGTCCCGGCTACTCATCAGAATATATCGAAAAAGAATTTGTTCGCCCAAATCCAGAACGCTTCCGTGTAAAAACAGCTGAAGAGATGGATAATCGTAAATAATGTATAACAAAATATACATAATCGCAATCCTACTACTATTTTATACCACAAATATATTCGCTGATAAATATCTCATAAATAGTGCAATATTTTACAAAGATAGTGTATGGCAAAAAACTATTTTCAACTATAATTCAAACAAGAAAATAATAAACGAAACTGTTTTTGTATCAAAAGATAAAATAGAATGGGAAAATTATACTTACAGCACTCGCCAGTACAAAGGCGATGCTGTAAGTGAAATTTGCGATTATATCTGGAATAATAATTCTTGGAAAATATGCAAAAAACAAGATTTTAAATACGACAACAATAAACTAATAACCCATACAACAACTTACGATAACACACAAGATGTATTGACTTATAAATACATCGATAACACAATCATACAAGAACAACAATTTTTTCAAAATAACACTCTAAAAAACTCTATTACAACAATACAAAAAACTCAAAATAATAAAATTAACTACATAAAAACATTCTCTTTATCTTCAAATAAAGACACTATATTTTCCCAAATAACCACATTTAATTATGACTCTAACCAAACAATATCTATTACCTACGAAAAACTAAATAAAATATATTCACCTACAAAAAAAACTATTACAATTTCCGACAACAATATTGCTTTCGAAATTCAATATGAGTACAAAAACAATAATTGGATTCCGTATGCAAAACAAACATCTTACTACAACTCTAAAAAACAAATAACTGATATTATTTATCAATTTTGGGAAATCAAATTTTGGCTTAGCTACCATAGGTGTTCATACTCATATAACGAAGATGGCTCTTTGGCTTCAAAGTCATTTTTGATATTGCAAAATAAAGTATGGGAAACTTCTTATCAAATATACTATAACTATAACTGCAACAATCAATTGATTAATGCTTTTATAGAACAAAGTTTTTGGAGTGAAAAAAACAAAGAATACAACGATTATATTTCTTTATCTGGAAATAATAAACCTCCATTTCTTTTTTGCAACAATATTGAATTAGATTATACAAATATACCTACCGATATAACACTCAATATTTCACCTATCAACATATACCCCAACCCATCAAAATCAGGCATTATATTTATCAATACAAACTTAATAATACACAACATCGCAATATATAACGTCAACGGAATATTACTTTATCAAAACCAATACGTAGGGCATATTGATCTCAGCCATTTGGACAATGGGATATATATAATCCAAATTACTACAAACGAAGGCAATTTCTCTTTCAAACAAATTATAAACAATTACTAATCTATTAATTAATAACTATGAAAAAAGTAAGTATTTTATTAACTGTAATTTTAGCACTCACAATGTGTTGCAAACAAACTGAGCAAAATCCATTCTTCGTAGAATCTACTGCTCCTCACGGAACTTTCCGCTTCGACCAATTGAAAAACGAGCACTTCCGCCCTGCTTTCGACAAAGCTATGGCTGATCACAAAGCCGAAATCGAAGCTATCATCAACAACCCTGAAGCTCCAACTTTCGAAAACACTATCGTGGCTCTCGAACGTTCTGGCTCTCTCTTCAACCACGTTGCTTCTGTATTCTTCGCTCTCGATGGCGCTGAATCTAACGACGAAATGGCTCAAATCATGATGGAAGTTATGCCTCTCATCGAAGCTCACTCTAACGAAATCAACCTCAATGAGCAACTCTTCGCTCGCGTAAAAGCTGTGTATGAAACTCGCGAATCTCTCGACCTCAACACCGAAGAATCTATGTTGCTCGAAAACACTTTCAAAGGCTTTGCCGACAATGGCGCAAACCTCTCTGCTGAAGACAAAGAGACTTACAAACAACTCTCTGAAAAACTCAGCCTTGCTTCTATGCGCTTCAAACAAAACTCTTTGAAAGCTACTAACGCTTATAGCCGCCTCGTGACTGACGAAGCTGAACTCGCTGGTATGCCTGCTTATTTCATGGAAATGACTGCTGCTAACGCTAAAGCTGCTGGCAAAGAAGGCTGGTTGCTCGACCTCAAAGCTACTTGCTACTCTCCAATCCTCACTTATGCCGACAACCGCGCTCTCCGCGAAGAAATTTGGCGCGCATTTAGCACTCAATGTCTTGATGGCGAATTCTCTAACGTTGAGAATATCAAAGAAATCATCAACACTCGTCTTGCTATCGCTAACCTCTTCGGTTGCAAAACTTACGCTGAATATGCTCTCAAAAATCGTATGGCTGAAAAAACTGAAAACGTTGAAAACCTCCTCAACGCTCTCATCGAAGCCTACACTCCTGCAACTAAAGCAGAAGTTCGTGAAATGCAAGAATTTGCTAAATCACAAGGTGCCGACTTCGAACTCATGCCTTGGGACTGGAGCTACTATGCTGAAAAACTCCAAACTGCTAAATTCGACGTTAACGACGAAATGACTAAACCTTATTTCGAACTCGAAAGCGTAAAAGCTGGTGTATTCGGTTTGGCTACTAAACTCTATGGTCTCAACTTCACTAAAAACACAGATATCCCTGTATATCATTCAGAAGTTGATGCTTACGAAGTAACTGACGAAAATGGCAACTACGTAGCTGTTCTTTACACTGACTTCCACCCACGCGCTGGCAAACGTGCTGGTGCTTGGATGACTGAATACAAAGGTCAATGGCGCAATGCCGATGGCACTGACTCTCGTCCACACATCACTATCGTGATGAACTTCACTCGCGCTACTGAAAGCACTCCTGCGCTTCTCACATTCGACGAAGTTGAAACATTCCTCCACGAGTTTGGTCACGCTATCCACGGTATGGTGTCTAACTGTACTTACCTCTCTGTTTCTGGTACTAACGTATATCGCGATTTCGTAGAACTTCCATCTCAAATCATGGAAAACTGGGCAACTGAAAAAGAATTCCTCGATGGTTGGGCTCGTCACTACCAAACAGGCGAAGCTATCCCTGCCGAACTTATCCAAAAACTTGTCGACGCTTCTAACTTCAACTGCGGTTACGCTTGTCTTCGCCAAGTAGCATTTGGCTTGCAAGATATGGCATTCCACACTATTACAGAACCATTTAATGGCGACCCATGCGAAGTAGAACGCACATCAACAGCTCCAACTAACTTCCTCCCTACAGTAGAAGGTACAGGTCGTTGCGTAACTTTCAACCACATCTTCTCAGGTGGTTATGCAGCTGGTTACTACTCTTACAAATGGGCAGAACAACTTGATGCTGATGCTTATGCTCTCTTCAAACAAAATGGCATCTTCAATCGCGAAACTGCTATGTCATTCCTCAACAACGTATTGAGCCGTGGTGGTACCGAACACCCTATGACTCTCTACAAACGTTTCCGTGGCCAAGAACCTACTATCGACGCTATGCTTGAACGTAACGGCATCAAACGTTAATCAACCTCAAAATCATAATTCAAGCTGAGTCAATATCAATTGGCTCAGCTTTTGTGTATTATAGTTTCGCTTAACTTCGGTCTGCCCAACGGAAAAGGCCTCTAAATCTGAAAAAAGAAGTCTTACTTATTTTGATGAGCGAAGCAAGAATCTAAAGAACGTCTAAAGTGCAAGGCGTTGAAATTTAAGCCGTAAGGAATGTACTGAAGTACATGACTGAGGCTTAATATTGAAATCCGTCTTTAAACGAAAGCAAAGTCAAGTTCACTATGACTATCTGAGTGTTGACTGACTCGATAAAATCAAAACAACGCAGCAATTTAGGCGTTATGACACATCGTCTTTCAGCCATCAGACTGACACAAAATATGAATACACAGCTCACTCATTCACTAATTCATATAAAGCTAAATCTATCGACCTCAACGAGGTCGAACAATACTTAACCGCATGTAATTTTGAGCGAAGCGAAAAAATCACTTGCGGCTAAAAAATATCTACTCCAAACACGACCCTAAATGGGTCGAACAATAAAAAATATAAACAATCAACTCCCCCTCTCATAAATTTATCTCTCCTTACTTTTACTTATTAATATCCTCTGCAGTTTATTTATATTTTATCGGACACCCCAAAAAACACCTCCCGGAATAGCAACGTGGTCCGTTAAATCCGGAATATCCGTTCCTCATTCCCCATTCCCCATTTCTCATTCTCCTTTCAGCCATTAGGCTGACACAAAATATAAACACACAGCTCGTTCATTCTCTAATTCATATAAAGCTAAATCTATCGACCTCAACGAGGTCGAACAATACTTAACCGCATGTAATTTTGAGCAAAGCGAAAAAATCACTTGCGGCTAAAAAATATCCTCTCCCAACACGACCCTGAATGGGTCGAACAATAAAAAATATAAAAAAGCAACTCCCCCTCTCTTGAATTTATCTTTCCTTACTTTTACTTATTAATATCCTCTACAGTTTATTTATATTTTATCGGACACCAATATAACAGAATATCAAAAAAACTTATTTGAATAATTGGATATTACAAAAATAATTCTTACCTTTGCGACGTGAAACTCACGCTGATTGGGTAATCGGGTGGGAATCGCAAGACATAATAAAAAAGGCGTTTATCGACGCTTTGTTCTGACGTTATGAAATCTCGCAAATTTCTAAATGAAGTCAAGAACATAGCAACGTTAGATGTCCTACGGGTGTGTTATTCATGCCAGTAGAGACGCAATATATTGCGTCTCGTACGAGGTATAATAATATATCAGCGTGGGCTTCGCGTTGTCTGTTCCGACTTCAAGGCAATGCGAGAGCCTCATAACGTGGAACGACAACAGTCGAATTCCACGTTTTTTTGTATCAAAATGTACAACAAAACCCTCTCCCTACCCAACAGCAAGGTGCAAGCAACCTGTGCCGTAGAAAACAGTCATTCGCTTTATTTGTACATTTTGAATAAGTCGTTGATTATAATCAACTTAAAATATTAACTTAAAAATTCTAATTATTATGAAGAAATTTTACTCTTTTTTAGTTACAATGCTACTTTCTGTGGCAGCATTTGCGTATGATGCCGAAATTGATGGCATCTACTACAATCTTAATACAGAAAACAAAACAGCAGAGGTAACATTTCAATATGAATGGAGTTCTAATAATTATTCAGGTGCCACATCCATCATTATCCCAGAAAAAGTAACCTATAATGCTGTTGAATATAGTGTAACTTCGATTGGAGGTTATGCATTTTTTGATTGTTCATCTCTCTCCTCAATCACAATTCCAAATAGTGTAACTTCGATTGGAGGGTCTGCATTTTCTGATTGTTCATCACTCACCTCAATCACCATTCCGAATAGTGTAACTTCGATTGGGAATTCTATATTTTATGAATGTTCATCTCTCACTTCAGTACAATGGAATGTGACAAAATGTAATGATTTTAATTATGATAGTAGACCTTTTAATGGTTGTGAGCAAATAACATCTTTTACATTTGGTGATAATGTTGAACATATACCTGCTTATTTATGTTATGGTATGAGCAAATTAACTTCAATCACAATTCCGAATAGTGTAACTTCGATTGGGTATTATGCATTTATGGGTTGTTCGTCTCTCACATCAGTACAATGGAATGCAAAAAAATGTAGTGATTTTTCTTCTGGTACTGTGCCGTTTAATTCCTCAGTAACATCTTTTACATTAGGTGATAATGTTGAACGTATACCTTCTTATTTAGGGTTGAGTGGTTTAAAATCAATCACAATTCCAGAGAGTGTGACTTCGATTGGGAGTTGTGTATTTGGCTTGTATTCTTCAGAACTAACATCAGTATATATATCAGATATAGCGGCATGGTGTAATATTGAGTTTGACGGTTCGTACTCAAATCCTTTGGCGCATGTGGAAAATTTGTATTTAAATAATACAAAAGTAACAGATTTGGTTATACCAGAAGGTGTTGATTCTATTAAGGATTATGTGTTTTATAGTTGTTCATTTCTTACTTCAATCACACTTCCCAATAGTGTGATTTCTATTGGTAATGGGGCGTTTAGAGGTTGTCCTCTTACTTCAATTACACTTCCCAATAGTGTGATTTCTATTGGTAATGGGGCGTTTAGAGGTTGTCCTCTTACTTCAATTACACTTCCAAATAGTGTAACTGAATTTGGTGATGCATTTTCTTATTGTACATCTCTTACTTCAATTGATATTTCGAATAGTGTGACTAAAATCGACTATGGGGCATTTGCATGTTGTTCATTGCTTACTTCTATTACAATTCCGAATAGTGTAACTTCAATTCTCTCTGAGGCATTTTATCAATGTTCAAGTCTTACATCGATAAAAATACCAAATAGTGTAACAGAGATTGGACGTGGTTCTTTTTGGGGATGTTCAGGTCTTACGGCAATTGAAATTCCAAATAGTGTTATTTATCTTGGGGATGAGGCATTTGCTAATTGTCCTGCTCTTAGATATGTAAAATTAGGTAATGGATTTAGAACTAACAATTATGAGGATGAAGAAGAATCGTACTTAGGTCGTCGGTTGTTTTATTGTGAAGAAGATTATTTTTACGATGAAGAAAAAGATGAATCTGTTTGGTTAAATTCTTCTCTTGATACTTTGATTTGTGAATTTAGAGATTGTAACTTTGGAGAAGAAGGAAGTGATTATGATGATAATGGTCGTTTAAAACACTCTTTAGTTGGAACTAAAAACCTTCGTTATTTTGAAGGTCCAGCTAAATTGGTTAATTCGATTAAAGAAGAAACTCAAACCCAATTTTCTAATAAATTAACCGAAGTACATATCACCAATGGCGAATTGGATGAGAATGGCTTTAACTTTATCAATCGCTCGAAAAAATCGCTTCACACTATCGACCTTGCGGGTACTGCAAACACTACAATCAACGATTTGGCATTCTACGACTGCTATAAATTGGAGAATTTGATGTTGCCTGATAATCTCGAAATTATCGGTTATAAAGCTTTTGCCGATTGTAAACATTTGACTAAATTGACTATTCCTGCAAGTGTAACTGAAATTGGTGAGTCTGCTTTTGAGAATTGCCGTTCGATTGATGCAATTAATTTCGCAGAGGGTGGAAAACTCGAAACTATTGGCTCTTGGGCATTCTACAACAACCACAATCTCACTGAAGTAACAATCCCAGAAGGCGTGAAAACAATTGGTGATGCTGCTTTCTATGGTTGTACATATCTCGAAAATATCACCTTGCCATCGACTATTCAAAGCATTGGCGACAATGGCTTTGCCCTCTGCAATAAAGTGAAACGCATGGAGGTGAAAGCCGAAATACCTCCTGTAATCGAGGCAAAAACATTCTATGAAGTTAGTCGCGATATTGAATTTATTGTACCAGAAGAGGCTCGCAACGCATACGCAGAACATGAATATTGGAAAGAGTTCATACAAAGTGCTCCCGATAATGTAGAAAATGTGTTTGAAAATATCAATATTTACACTCAAAATGGTGTTCTATATTTCGAAGGCTTGAATGTAGATTATCAGGTGTTTGACACAAACGGTCGTTTGGTTTATTCGGGTCGTGACACTCAATTGCAATTGCCACGTGGGGTGTATGTGATTACTGTTGGTGGTGAGGTGGAAAAAATTGTTTTATAACTAATTGATTTTAATCCCCTCCCCCTCCGGGTACTCCCCCTAAAACAGGGGGAGAATATAATAAATAGAAAAACCCCTCCCCGCTTTGTGGACTTTGACTCCATCTTCCTTCTCCTTGCAAGGCATAAAGCAAACAAGTTTGCTTTCTACTCTTACTTCGTTCGTCGGTTCCTCTAACTTAGGGGAGGAATTAACAATAAGCCTCGAGAATTTGATATTCTCGAGGCTTATTGTTTTGTATCTACTTAGAAGTATAACCTATGCCGAAAAGAGCAAAATCCATTATTACAGGATCATTAGGATATAACTCTTTGCATTTTTGGGTTAATTCTTGTACTGCACGCATATCAGCGGCATTCCGAGTAAGTAATCCACAACTATGAGCAACACGATTGACATGAACATCAAGAGGTATAAGTAAATCAACAGGATTAAGTTTTGTCCATACTCCGAGATCGACTATTCCGTCGCGACGCACCATCCAACGAAGGAAAAGACAGAGGCGTTTGCAAGCGGAAGTGGTATTTTGAGGTATTCCAGTTGCTCGCAAAAGAGAAATTAGGGCTGTCAAATATTCATTCCTAACTCCTAACTCCTCATTCCTAATTATTATTGCATCTTCGAGAGTATCATATTGTTGATAGACATTATAAAGGCTTTGCATTAGGTCGTGAAAGTCGCGATAGAAGAATAGTCTATAGAAATTCACATCAGAGTCTTTATGCTCACGCCACTGTTCTGACATAAGGTAATCGTGTGGTTTACCCGACATTAGGTCGTATGCCATACAACATTTTTTGAATATCTGGTTGCGATTGCCATAAGCAAGCCACGAACAAACAATTCCCATCACTTCGATATCTTTCTGCTCTCTGCATCGCTTCACTACCGCCACTGGGTCAGTGGCAAAATAACGCATGTCGTTATATTCGGTTATAAGTTTTTCCCAATTTGCCATACTATATATTTTTTATGCTACAAAGTTACAAAAAATAGATTAACTATTTTTAAATAAAAATAAAAAAAATAATTATGAATTGTGCATTGTGCATTGTGCATTTTTTAGTATCTTTGCAACCAAATGTGTAAAACCAGATGGTACTGACTATAGACATAGGCAATACTAAAACAAAAGTAGCTGTTTTCAACGGAGAACAGCTAATTGAACATGTTGTATTTGAGCGTATTAACAAAGAAGATATTAACACATTGCTGGTGCGTTTTGATATGATAGATAACTCTATTATTTCGAGTGTAGATGTGAAAGAAGAGCAACGTGTGGAGGCTTTATTACGCAATTTGGGATTAAAATGTCATTTATTGTCATATAAATTGCCATTGCCTTTTGAAATTGATTATCTTACGCCTGAAACTTTAGGAAAGGACCGTATTGCTGCTTTGGCTGGAGCATACGCGATTGGTGGGGAGGACAATTATTTGGTAATTGACTGTGGCACATGTAATACATACGATTTGTTGGTTGATGGGCATTTTGTTGGTGGCAATATTGCTCCTGGCATACAGATGAGATTAGATGCTATGCATCATTTTACAGCGGCACTTCCACAATGCTCAATTCAAAATGCACAATTCACAATTGATAAGTCGTTAGGAGAGACTACGAAATCAGCAATACTAAATGGTGCTTATTGGGGAGTGATAAACGAAATAAATGGTTACATTGAGCGTTATTCACGAAAATATGAGAATTTGAAAGTGATATTAACAGGTGGATTATTCACCTTAATACCAAATATTAACTTTCAACTCTCAACTTATCATTGAGCCTCTATTAGTACCCAAAGGGTTGAATTATATTGCTAACAATATAGATTCTAAATAATAGATAATAGATTACAATTAAGATATGAAAAAAATAACATATATATTATTGGGGTTGGTGTATGCTGTTATGCTGATGGCGCAAAACAATACTAATTCGCCTTATACTAGGTATGGTTATGGGCAATTGGAGGATGATTGTTTTTCGCGCTCACAAGCCATGGGTGGAACATCAATCGGTATGCGCACAAAAAATTCGATTAACTCGAACAATCCAGCGTCGTATAGTAGCATAGATTCTACTTCTTTTATCTTTGAAATGGGTGTTTCTGGTTTATTGTCTAATTTCCGTAGCGGAGATGCTCAAAATACTACGTTTACAGGTAATCTTGACTATATTGCATTGCAATCGCCTGTTACGAAATGGATGGGATTGTCGGCTGGTTTAATTCCATATTCGTACGTTGGCTACAACTACAATTATACCGATTCTATAAAAATTCCAAATGAAGAAGAGTATAATGTTTATGACAAAACTTATTATGGCTCAGGGGGTATTAGCCAAGTATATTTAGGATTATCATTTGACATTGCTGACCATTTGGCTCTTGGTGTGAATGGTTACTATATGTTTGGCAATATCAATCATTACAAAGCTGTTAGCTACAACCAATCGGAATTAACAACCACCAATACTGTGATGCTTAATAACCTACAAATTAATAGTTTCAACACTCGTTTTGGCCTTCAATATCATGAAACTATTGGCGAAAAGCATAAATTTAATATTGGTGCTATATATGAATTCTGCTCTGGCATGAATGGTAAGTTTGAACAAACTACAACTGGTACAGATACTTTAGTGATGAATTCTAACGAGTTGTTTGAAATGCCTTCACTATATGGAGGAGGTGTGATGTACACTTATGACGATAAATTGATGATTGGAGCTGATTTCATGTATCAAGAGTATAGCAAAGCTCTCTACTATGGCAAACGCGACACTCTTGCCAATCGTATGAAAATATCACTTGGTGCAGAATATACACACGACCCTCGTGGCAGAAGATACATTGACCGTATGGCTTGGCGAATAGGCGCAAATTATAATAACTCATACGCTAAAATTGATGGAAAACAGGCTGGCAACTTTTCGATTACTTGCGGTTTGGGCCTACCTCTTAGAACATCAAAGACTATAATCAATGTTAATTTTGAATATGGTAATATTGGTGGTATGACGGCTACATTGAAAGAAAATTACTTTAAGTTTGGCTTAAATTTCTCTCTCAACGAAACTTGGTTTATTAAAGCTAAAGTGAGATAAATTGAAAATTAAACTTCAGCATAAAATAACAATCAAAGTAATAAAAGAGATAAAAAATATTATTTAACAACTAAAAATAAATTTACTATGAAATCATTAAAATTAACTGCTTTATTAGTAGCAATGTTGTTTGTTGGCAACATAGCCGCACAAATGACAGAAGATTGTAAAGTGAATCTTTCGCTTTTTACAGAGTATGCTAAAGTAAAAAACTATGCTGACGCATACGAACCATGGATGAAAGTTTATACAGAATGTCCTACTGCATCAAAAAACATCTACTCGCTTGGTGTGAGAATCCTCGAATGGAAAATCAAACAAGCTACAACTCAAGATGAATTCAAAGCTGCATTCGACCAATTGATGAAATTGTATGATGATCGTATCCAATATTTTGGAACAGACAAAAAAACTCCACGTCCTGCAATTTTAGCAGATAAAGCATCAAAACACAACAAATATTTTCCAGATGATAATGCAACTATCTACCCTTGGATCAAAGAAGCTATCCATGGTTTAGGTAATGCATCGGCAGCAAACGAATTGCAACTTTTTGTATTTACATCAGCTAACCTCTACAAAGCTGACAATACTTTGGCTGAACAATTCATCGGTGACTACACATACGCTGATGCTATTTTAACAGCCAATAGCCAAAATGCAGACTTGAAAGATGCTGAAAATTATACAAGCGTAAAAGCTGCTGTTGACGTACTTTTTGCGGCTTCTGGTGTTGCTGATTGTGCAAAAATGAACGAAATTTTCTTGCCTAATGTTGAACGCAACAGCGCAGACCTCAAATATCTTGAAGGTGTAATGAAATTGTTCAAACGTTTGAAATGTATCGAACACGAAGCTTACTATAAAGCAGCAGAATATGCTCACAAAATCTCTCCATCTGCTGAGGCTGCTACAGGTCTTGGCAATATGTCATACGTTAAAGGCGACCTCGACAAAGCTATTGAATACTATCAAGAAGCAGTAAATCTTTCTACAGAAGATTTAGATATTGCAGATAACTTGTTCCGTATCGCTCAAGTATATTACAAAAAAGGCGAATATACTAACGTACGCAAATATAGCAAAGAATCGTTAGCAAAAAATCCTGCACAAGGACAACCTCATATCATGCTTGGTCTTGTTTATGCACAAGCAAAAGTATCTGACGACCCAACTCTCCAAAAAGCAGTATATTGGGCAGCTGTTGACCAATTTGCAAAAGCAAAAAGCGTTGAACCAACAGAAGATATGGTTGAACAAGCAAACAAACTCATCCGCACATATAGCGCATACTATCCTTCAAAAGAAGAGGTGTTCATGCACCCTGATGTTGAAGAAGGCAAATCTCACTATGTAGGTGGTTGGGTAAATGAAACAACTACTGTTCGTAGCAAATAATTAACTAATGCACAATTCTCAATGCACAATGCACAATTCTCAATACACAAAAATTAGTCAAAAATTTAATATAATGACAATTTATTGTGCATTGTGCATTGTGCATTGTGCATTATTTTTTTCGTGCCAAACAAAACACGAAATGACAGAGTCGGTAACCGACATTAAACATACACCTCAAGTATATGCCGACTCGATAACCACTATCGTATCCGACTCAGGTATAATACGCTATAGAATTATTGCACCCGACTGGTATGTCTATGAACAAGCCGACACTCCTTATTGGGATTTTCCCAATGGATTGCGTTTTGAACGTTTTGATGAAAACTACAATATTGATGCCGAAATAGAATGTGATAGAGCTGTATATTACAGCAAATTAGAATTATGGAAACTCAACGACAACGTTGAAGCTACCAACCTTAACAAAGAGGAATTTTACACCAATGAATTATATTGGAATCAGAAAGAAGAGCGCGTATATAGCGACTCTGCAATAACAATCATACAAAAAGAGAGAAAAATACTCGGCGTTGGCTTTGAATCAAATCAAACCTTCAGCCGATACAGCATACGCCAACCAAAAGGCACAATACCGATTGAGGAATAAGGAATTGAAAATTAAGAATTAAAACTTTATACTCTTAACACTTAACTCTACGCACTAAACTCTATATTCTAAACTTTCAACTAAACAATCATGGTTAATTATTGGGCAATAGCCATATCATTAATATTTTCAGCTCTATTCTCAGGAATGGAGATTGCTTTCGTATCATCCAACAAACTACGATTTGAAATTGACAAAAAATCAAATTCGCTAACTTCTAAAATCATAGATTTTTTCTACCATCATAGCGAACAATATATATCAACAATGCTTGTAGGTAACAACATCGCTCTTGTTGTTTATAGTATTCAAATGGCAAACCTACTCACTGGTGTCATAAAACAATATATTGTTACATCTGATTTTGTCATAATGATTATACAAACAATCATCGCTACTATTATTGTTCTTTTCACAGGTGAATTCATTCCTAAAATGATATTCAAAAGTAGCCCCAATGTATGGCTCAGTCTTTTTTCGCCATTTATGTACATTATATATATAGTACTCTACCCAGTCACTATATTCACTACTTTTCTTTCAAAAAACATACTTCGACTATTCAAACTCTACAACCCACAACAAGAAACTCACGAACTCAGCAAAGTTGACCTCGACTACTTAATCAATGAATCAATCGAAGGCTCAGATAGTCAAGAAGAGATTGAACACGATGTGAAAATATTCCAAAATGCATTAGATTTCTCTGAAGTAAAACTCCGCGATTGCGCCATACCTCGCACCGAAATCACAGCCCTACCAGAAGAAGGCACTACATTAATTGATTTAAGAAATACATTTACTAATACAGGATACTCAAAAATACTCATTTACCGCGAAAGTATTGATAATATTATCGGCTACTTTCACTCGAACGACCTCTTCAAAAATCCAGAAAACTGGAAAAAACAGATACGCCCATTACCTATAGTTCCAGAAACAATGGCTGCAAACAAATTGATGGACATATTTATGCAAGAGAAAAAAAGTATTGCAGTTGTTGTTGATGAGTTTGGAGGTACAGCAGGTATTGTAACTCTAGAAGATATTATAGAAGAAATATTTGGTGAGATAGAAGACGAACATGATAACAGAGAATGGGTGGCTCGCAAAATATCTGAAAATGAATACATTCTTTCGGGTCGTTTAGAAATCGACACTGCTAATTCAAAATTCGACTTCGACATCCCTGAATCAGATAATTATGTAACTATTGCAGGTTACATACTACACCATTACCAAAAATTCCCAAAACTCAACGAAACAATAGAAATCGAAAACTATACATTTAAAATAATGCAAGCTCATAATAATCGCATTGATTTAGTAAAACTTATCTTCAAGAATAAGGATTAACACACTGAAAATAAACACACTATAAATTTTATTATAAAATATTTCGTATATAGAAACTTTTTTTGTAAATTCGCACTTTGTAATATTACCATGTGAAATAAGACGCAAACGCATCCTATTTTGCATGTAATTTATTGTATTATAATATATTACAATATACAAAAAGAACAAAATAAAAAACAAATAATACAAATAAAAAATGGCAACATTAGAAAAAATCAGAAGTAAAGGTCTCCTACTCTTGATTGTGGTAGGTTTGGCATTGGTAGTCTTCATTGTTGGGGACTTAGTAAATTCAGGTTCAACTTATTTCCAAGAAAACAGTGCTAACGTGGCTGTTATCAATGGCGATAAAGTGAAAATTCGCGACTATGCCGAAAAAATGGAACAATTCAACGACGTTGTAAAATTGCAATATGGCAATAATATCAACGACGAAATGATGGAACAAATCCGTCAAATGGTATGGGAAAGCACAGTAACAGAAAAAGTCATTGGCGACGATTGCGCTGAAATTGGTATGACTGTAACTAAAAACGAATTGGCAGACATGCTCGTTGGTAACAACATCAGCCCTATGATGATGGGTAATCAAATGTTCTTCAACGAAAACGGTCAATTTGATGTTAATATTGTTAAACAATTTATCACAATGCTCGATAGCGAAGATGCTTCACAAAATATCCCTTACGAACAACTTCGCCTCTATCGCAACTACTGGCGTTATTGGGAGCACGCAATCAAAGCAAGCCGTCTTCAAGAAAAATACACTAACTTGTTGAATGCGACTTTGGTTGTTAACCCATTAGAAGCTAAATACGCTTACGACAATGCAAAAGTATCGGCTGATGCTGTTTATGCAATGAAAAACTATTTCGCTATTGCAGATTCAACAATCAACGTAACTGACGCAGAAATCAAAGCTCGCTACAACGAGAAAAAAGAACAATTCAAACAAAAACAATCAGCTGATGTTAAATACATCGTTGTTGATATCAAACCATCTGCTGATGACTTTGCAGAAGTTGAAAAATGGATCAACAACTTGAAAGAAGAGTTCACTACAACTGAAGATATTGCTGCTATAGTAAACTCAAACTCAGACGTTCAATATCGTGGTGAAAACTTGGTTAAAGACCAAATTGATGCTGACTTCCAAGAATTTGCATTCTCAGGCAAAGCTGGCGACGTTATGGGTCCTATCTTTGTTAACAATACATATAAAATGGCTCGCATCGTTGAAACTGGTATCGCATCAGTTGACTCTGTAAACTTGAGCAACATGTATCTCCGTCGCGAAACTGCTGAAGCTACTCAAGCATTGGCTGATAGCATCATGGATGCAGTGAAAAAAGGTGCAAGCTTCGCTGAATTGGCAAAAACTCACTCACTCCTCCAAAATGCTGCTAACGGTGGCGAAATTGGTTGGGTTAGCGAAATGGGCTTAGAGAAAAAAATCGCAACTCCTGCATTCTCTACTCCTGCTAAAAATATGTTTGTTGTAAAAGAAGGTAATGATATCAACCTCTTCTATGTAAATCAACATGGTGCTAAAGCTACAAAAGCTAAAGTTGCTATCCTCGCTCGCGAAGTAAGCGCAACTTCACGCACACAAGCTGAACTCTACAACAAAATGAAACAATTTATTGTTGATAACAACACAATCGAAAAACTCGAAGCTGAAGCAGCTAACAATGGTTATGTTGTTATGTCGGCTAAAAACATCGACATTAACGCAACTGCTATCAACAATATCACAAAAGCACGCGAAGCTGTGAAATGGGTTTTCGAAAACAAAGAAGGTGCTATCAGCGATATCTTTGAAGTAGAAGACAAAATCATCGCTGTTGCTGTTGACCAACACAACGAAGAAGGCTACCGCTCTATCGAAAGCGTACGTCCACAACTTTTGGCAGAACTCCGCAAAGAGAAAAAAGGCGATATTCTTGTAGCTGAAATGAATGGCAAAACAATGGCTCAACTCGCTACAGAAGGTTTCCGTGTTGACACAGTTCGTAACATCAATTTCGCAAGCACTTATGCTGGTTCAATTGGCAACGAACCATCTCTCTTCGCTCGCGTAGCAGATGCTGAAGTAGAAAAAGAATCAGCTCCTATCAAAGGTAACACAGGTGCTTATATCTTCAAAGTAATCAGCAAAAACGAAGAGGCTAAACCTTACAACGAAAAAGAAGAGATGGTAATGCTCGAAACTCGCGAAAGCTATATGAATTCATTCCTTTCAATCGAAGCTCTCAAAGAAGCTGCTAACATTGAAGATATGCGTTACAGATATTACTAATCAAATCAAGGCAATAATATAGTTGTTGACCCATTTTAATACAAATATAATAAAAGGAGACTCTTAATTGAATCTCCTTTTTTTTATTTGTTTTGATAATATTATTATCCTTTATTTCAACACAAATGAGCAATAGGTTGATGATATCCTAAATGATTACATAAATGTATTGATTTATTAATTAATCTTGCAGCCTCAATAATTGTCTTTCTTAATTCCTTTTCAGAATCGGATGGTGATGGCGATGAAAATGGTATAAAACTACTATTCATTATACTAGTTAATAATTCATAGGCATTTTCTAGTTTTTCATATGAGGATAGACGTGAGCTATCTTCATTTAATACCTTATTTACACTTTCTTTAATTACTCTGTGTAAATCACTTTCTGTTAATCTAATTTTTCTTTTCATATTATCTTATAAGATTTATTTTGTTTATTATTAGTTATTATTACTTGTTTTCTATATAAATATCTGATTTAACTAAAAACAACATGATTTTTATAAGAAAATCAAAAATAATTAGTTAAATATTTGCATATGTCAAATATTTTTTGTAACTTAGCCAGAGAATTAACCAATACACCATCACTATGATTGACTTTTCTAAATTTAACAACATTATTTCTCTTACATCTTACTTTAACTCTGAAGAAACTTGTAAACAAACTATCATAGAAAGTCGTTGGAGTAATGGTGATGTGGTATGCCCATATTGTGGTAATCATGATTGTGTAGAAAGAACTGATGGTAGATTTCGTTGTAAATCTTGTAGAAAAAACTTCTCTTGTTTAGTTGGTACTATCTTTGAGAACACTAAATTACCACTTATTAAGTGGTTTATTGCAATGTACTTAATATCTTCTCACAAAAAAGGTGTAAGTAGTTACCAATTAAGTCGTGATATTAATGTCACACAATCAACTGCATGGTATATGCTACAAAAAATACGTTTATTATACCCTCAAAGTGATGCAGATACATTTGATGGTACGGTTGAATGTGACGAGGTATATATTGGTGGAAAAGAGAAATGGAAACACAAATCAATGCGTACACCACATACTCAGGGTCGTTCTACAAAGACTAAAACACCTGTATTTGGTATGATGAAACGTAGCACCTTTATCAATAAAAATGGTAAAGAGGAAACTATGACTTATGTGCATGCTTTTGTGGTTGAAAAGACAGATAAATCAACACTTCAACCTATTATTGAGCAATTCGTAATGAAAGGTTCAAGAATTATTACAGATGAATTGAATGCATATAATGGGTTAAATAGATTGGGGTATAGTCATGCTATTGTCAATCATGGAGCGCAAGAATATGCTAATGGTGATATATTTACCAATTCAATTGAAGGATTTTGGAGTCATTTCCGTAGAATGATTGCAGGATGTTATCATGATGTATCAGATGAACATCTTCAGTCGTACATTGATGAAGCAGTATTCCGTTGGAATACAAGAAGGATGAATGAATCGGAGAGATTTGCTCATATGTTTGCCATGTCAATTGGAGTAATTAAGACATGGGATGATATTAAGGTTGGTTTGATGGTTGCTTGATTAATAGTGTGAAAGTTGTTTTTTTTTGAGAAATAATTGTATATTTACAAAAAATAAGATATTTATATTTAAACAAAATTGTATATGAATAAATTACATCTAATAAATGAAGTTGGCGATACAATCGCTATAGAATTCAAAGATTTTGAAAATAAGAAAAAACAACTAAACGAAACCACAAATACTAATTATCATATTGATGTTGATTGGTATTTGACAAATGGATATAGTTTAGTTGAAGATATGTTTAAAAGAATAGAAAATGGTATTAGTAAATGATAATATAGAAAATGTACTGAATAGAATTTTATTACTCCAAGTTGCTTATAATGGAACAATACCATCATTATATACAGAAGCAAAAACAGCACTTTATCAACTTGATAAGTCTATAATTACAATTAAAGCGTCTGCTATAAATAACGCACCCTTTGCTTGGAAAAGAGACAATGATTTTGTTTTACGTATAGGAAATCTTATGTTTTCTTATTGTAAAGATGTTGATGAACATGGGAATATTATAGTCCTTGTTAAAGAGGTTGCTGAAAATGGTAAAATTGTTACAGAAAATGTTCTAAAGTCTATAATTATATTAATGGAAAGAATGGATAATCTTTATAAAAAATAAAGTGTAGACAAATCTAAGTCTACACTTTATTTTTTATATTATTTTGGGTCAACAACTATATTATTGCCCAAATCAATATCTAACATACACAAACGGCTGAATCGCAATGCGGTTCGGCCGTTTTTTATTTAAAAAGATTTCTATAAATTCAAAACAAGTTCTAATATCCATCATTAAAAAATTATTACTGTCCGCTAAAAATTATATTATGATAATTCATATAAACGAAATAACCTATGCGAATTAAAATATTTATAATTACACAATAAAATTAAAGAGAATTCAAGATTAAACGACGTTGAAGACGTCGAATTACACGTAACTGCTGGTGATTTTTGCGAGAAGCGAAGCGATATCGCAAAAATTACCTGCAGAAGAAGAAAACTCCCCACACTCTACGACGTTGAAAACGTCGAACTAAAAAAAACAAGCCCCCTCTCATAAGATTATCTTATCTCCCCTTTGTTTATTAATAGTTTGAATAATTGCTTTATTTTTTACCGGACCACCAATAAAAAAATTATTTCGGAATAATTGGATATTCCAAAAATAATTTCCACCTTTGCAGAGTGAAACTCACGCTGATTGGGTAATCAGGTGGGAATCGCAAGACATAATAATAAAAGGCGTTTATCGACGCTTTGTTCTGACTTCCTGAAATGTCGCAAGTTTCTGAATGAAATCAAGAACATAGCAACGTTAGATGCCCTATGGGTGTATTATATCAATACTCTCTGATAGTGCAATGTATATGTTGTATCTCTATTAGGGGTATAATAATATATCAGCGTGGGCTTCGCTTTGATAATGGTTACAGTTACTTAGGTATCGATACACTAAGATTTATTACATATGGAAATTATGATATTACTGTAGGGTTTAGATATTCGCCAGTAATTATTGATGGTATTAATTACTATCTTGATAGAAAATATAATTATGCATATGTATCATATTTAGAAAATTATAAAGGTGATATTGTAATCCCAAAGAGTGTGGTATATAAGGATAAGAATTATGATGTGGTACAAATTTATGAAGATGCATTTACTGGAACTTCGATTACGTCTTTGACTGTTTCTAATGGATTGAATAGTATAGATTTAAATGGGTGTGATAATTTAGTTGCATTAAGAGCTAATATAGATTTTATTGAAGGCTGCAGTGGATTGAATAGTCTAAAAGAACTTAAAGAGATTTATATTACAAGTGGAGCTAAAACATTCTACGAAGTTAATCGCAATATTCCTGTCTATGTGGCAGAAGTGGCGTATGACGATTATGTTGCTGACCAATATTGGGGTGAGTTCTTTAATATAATCCCTGCTCCTGAATATAACGATAAACCTACTAATGTTGAAAATATAACTGAAACATCATTCATAATTTATACCCAAGGCGGTATGCTTTATGTAGAGGTTATAGAGGCTGACTATAATGTATTTGATGCTTCTGGTCGCTTGATTTACACAGGTAGAGAATCAACATTATTATTGCCTCGAGGTGTATATATGATTGTTGTAGGCAATGAAGTGGAGAAAATAGTGTTATAATCCATAATTTTATTCCACTAATATCACAAATCCTAACAAATTATATTTATTTGTACCAATTTGTGTAATTTGTAAGATAAAATAAAACAAGACTCTCTTTTATAGGTTTCGACATATAGAAGAGGGTCTTGTTTTTTGTATAAAAAAACAGAAGCCTTGCTCACGCAAAACTTCTGCCACATTATTTATAATCTATAATCTATGAAAAAACCTTAAAAACTAAGTTAATTCGTTTTGACAATGCAAAGGTACAACATTTTAACAAAACAACAAACAAAAAACATATATATTTATATTAAATTAACACTCTATATCACAAAATCAATGAATATTACATACAAATTAACAAGTAAAATCGATTTTATTAACAAATTTAACAAAATCAGACCACATCAACACCACAAAACCCATCATTACTCTATTGCTCAATTAAAAAAAAATGACTAACTTTGCAGAAATAACTACCTTCCCATGAAATATATCGAAGATTTAATACCATCTTTTCCTTTAACCGACCCGATAGCCATATTTCTATTGGTTATCGTGATAATCTTATCTGCACCTATCCTCAATCGATTCAAAATCCCTCACATCATTGGATTAATTTTAGCAGGTACACTATTCGGTCCGCATGGACTTAACATCCTCTCGAACGATGCTAGTTTTGAACTATTCGGCAAAGTGGGCATCCTCTACATCATGTTCCAAGCTGGTCTTGAAATCGACCTCAATACTTTCAAACAAAACAGCACAAAGAGCATTCTATTCGGTATATATACTTTCGTAATACCAATGGTATTCGGTATTGCTACAGGCATGTGGCTCTTGGACATGGACTTCACTCGCGCTACACTTCTCGCCAGTATGTACGCCTCTCACACCCTCATTGCCTACCCTATCGTAAGCAAAATGGGTATATCAAAAAACCGTGCTGTCAGTATCACTATTGCTGGAACAATCATCACAGTTACTGCATCTTTGCTCATTCTTGCCGTCATAGTGGCCACTACCAAAGGCGAGATGAATTCAGCATATTGGATTAAATTCGGTATCTCTACCCTACTTTTTAGTATCATCGTATTTTGGCTATTGCCAAAACTATCAAAATATTTTCTTCGCCGATTCAACGATAGCGTAGCACAATACATCTTTGTGATGGTCATCATCTTCTTCGCTTCACTATTGGCTCAAGCTGCTGGTTTGGAAGGTATCCTCGGTGCATTCTTCGCTGGACTAATTCTCAACCGATTGATTCCAAGCGTATCACCACTCATGAATCGCATAGAATTTGTGGGAAATGCAATATTCATACCCTTCTTCCTCCTCAGCATCGGTATGCAAATTGACCTACGAGCCTTTGTTACTAGCATCGAATCTGTGAAAGTAGCTATAGTAATGACAGTTGTAGCCACCGCAACCAAATGGATGGCAGCTAAGTTATCACAAGTATCTTCAAAATTAAGTTCTGTTGAAGGAGATTTGATATTCGGTCTCAGCAACGGACAAGCTGCTGCTACCCTCGCCGCCGTAATGATTGGTTACAACATAGGCCTGCTCGACGAAAATGTCCTCAATGGCACTATCGTCATGATACTCGTAACTTGCACAATATCATCTATTGCCACAGAACGTGCTGCTCGCAAAATCGCTATCGAAGAAACTCAACAAGACGAACAACGCCAACGCCTTGGCACCGAGCGCATTCTCATTCCTATATCAAATCCACAGACTATGCCTCAATTACTTGATATTAGTAATTTAATAAAACAACGCAACAACAAAACCCTCTACGCACTCAAAATCAATAGCGACCCAGAAGATACCTCTGGAGCTAAATTACTCGAAAGCGCAGCCAAATTAGCATCGGCAACTGATAATAAATTGGTGCAAATAATGAAATGCGATTTGAATATTTCAAATTGTATTATCGACACCGTGCATGCCAATAAAATCACCGACCTTATCGTTGGCATTCACCACAAAGCTAATATCGTAGATACATTCCTCGGTGGCACTATCACCTCACTTATCAACGCCACATCTAACCAAAACCTCATAATATACGGACCTAAAAAGCCTATAAATGCCGTAAAACGACTCATCGTTGCCGTCCCTCAAATGGCTGAATTAGAGGTAGGATTTGACCTTTGGTTCGATCGCATCAAAAACATCGCGTCTCAACTCAGCATCCCTGTGGTCTTCTATGCAAACAAAGTAACTACTGAAGCTCTGAAAAAACAATGCGAAATACATAGTTCACTCAATGTTTCTTTTCGTGAATTAGCAGCTTGGGAAGATTTCCTCATCATTTCAAAAGATATGAAACATAGCGACACCCTCATTGTTATCACAGCGCGTAAAGCTACCGTATCATACAACAATCTATTCGAAAAAATTCCTTATTACCTCAACAAATATTTCACCGACAACAACTTCTTGCTAATATACCCACAACAAACTGCCTCTGACGGCACCGACAACGACATATACAACCCACTGAAGATAAGTTGAAAGTTATTGCTTTTTTAACATAAGTACAGATTTAATTTTCATTCTTTTAAACAGAATGATTTTTTCAGACAGAATGACATAATGACAAAATTTATCACTTATATGCAAATGCCTTGCTGAACCTAAAGTTTCATC
>JAZLDO010000058.1:0-6268 GCA_045614825.1 Candidatus Aphodosoma sp.
ACCAATTGAGTAAGACCATAACGGTCGCGGAGGTCAACAAAAGTCATACCACCCATTTTACGAGTGCGTTGCACCCAACCAGCGAGAGTAACATTCTCGCCAAGATTAGCGAGGCGAAGTTCGCCACATGTGTGAGTTCTAAACATAATTTCGGTATATAATTTTATTTGTTATTTATCTGTTAATTATAGCATTAGTGCTGTGTGGTTCTTTATACACCACGCGCTAATCACTATATATTCATTCAACTTGCAAATATACGAAAAAAACTTGAATATTTAGTGTGGATAGTGGGGATTTTTTAGTAGGAAAGCAATATTTTTTTAGTTAAAATTATAAGCCTCGTAGAGGCGATATAATATAGACAGGGGTGCAACACCTGGTAAGATGTTTTATTTTACAATAAACCCCGAAAGGGTGACAGAGTTATATTATTGTTTATTAGCATATAATTCTAAAATATCTGTCGCATCTACGGAGCCTATTTTATATATAATCTTTCACATCAGGGGTTGACTTCTTCCAAATTGCTCATGCTCGGTAGTCAGAGTAAACTCTACTACACTCGCTTACTCGCAATTTTGACACCCCAGCCTGTAATCTGACACCTCTACGAGGTTTTTTTATTGAATTGCAGAGATTTTTGGGTATATAAAGTCCTCGAAGAGGGCGAATAAAAAGACGCCACACTATCATCTCTGATTGTGTGGCGTTTTGTTTAATTAAAAATATTATTTAGTTGAATTAGGGGTTTTATTAATATATCCTTTTTGATTGTAGTCCCAATAGTAATAATCTAATTTCTTTTTATATAGTTTTGATTTACTGAATATTTTGTATGTAGTATAGAATGTAGATTCATTGCCTACTGTTATATATAAATCATAAATATCTGGTTGATATTTTTGATTTTTAATTTGTGTAGGTGTTAGTATGTTTTCACAAGCCTTTTCTCTTTTTACATAATCAATTACCTCTTGTTTTGCATAGTTTGAAATTTCATTTACATAAAATTCATTTTCTACACTTTTATATTGAGAATTTTCACCTACCTTAAAGGTTATATAATTAGCGAAAACAATAGGGGAATTCTCAATTGTATATTCAATTGTAGAAGATTGTTCTGGATAATATTTTAAGTTACAATCAATAATTTCATGTGCAGTAATAGAGAAATTGCAAATAACCTTTGAAGATTTAGGAGGTATTGATAAAATAGGACTATTCGTTGTTGATATGCTTGAAGAAAATGCAATAGCAGATGTTTGTGTTGTTGAATTAATTGCAGTAGCAGTAGCTGATTTTGTAGCTGATGCTGTTGCATTTGAGGCAATAGGATTTAATGTCGTTATTGGCATGTATCCAAAGTTTCCTGCATAATACTGTGATATAGATGCAGAGTATGAGCGTGTTGCAGACAGTCCATAACTATGTGTTGCAGAAGTAGATGTAGAAGATGTTTTAGTGTTTGTTACTGTTTGTTGTTTGAAATAATCGTATGCAACGCCATTTTTAATAAAGAATGTTTTACTTAAATCAATATAAATGATTTTGTCTGTTTTGTTATAGAATTCAAAACCAGGATTTCCTCCTTCATTCCAAAATTTATAAAAAATAGCACAATCTTCATCTTCGTACAAAACACCTCCATTTGTTTGAGTAATAGGTGCATTTTCTTGTACAGGTTTAGTTGATAATAATTGTATGTACTCATAATAAGTACCACAAGATTGGAAACTTAATACTGCAAAAATAACAGCAGTTAAAATTAATAGTTTTTTCATGATAATTTCCCTGAATTTGTGTCGGGCGCAACTTTTTATAGATTATAGAATAGGATACAAAAAAGCGGGAACTTAACTTTCTCGCTCCTATTAGGTATTTGGCGTGACCTTGACTGTGCGAATAAGTTAAGCCCACGCTATGTAGCAATGGGCATTTTTTAACTTATTCTTTCACAATCTCAAAATCGCCAAATTTTAATAGGAGAAAGAATAAAGCAAAAATGCTTTCTCAAAACGACCAAGAACGCTACTCGGTCTATGTCGTTGCAAATTTACTAAATGTTTTTCATATAACAACACTATTTAACAAAAATAATTTACCCAATAAAAAACACCCTAAAAATCATCAAAAAATCCACCCCAAAAACATACCGAAAAATACAATAACCCCCTCCCTAATTTAAATATAGGATACAGATACCTTCAAGCAACCCTCACCATACCCTCAAAATCCCCCCAAAAATACAATAACCCCTCTAAAAATCAGACTCACTCCAACTCATCTTGGAGCTATCTTCGAGGTATCTTGAATATACAAAATAAAAAGCTGTTTCGTGTGAGTGCGAAACAGCTTTGTGTTTATGTTTTATACCGAAAAAACTGCTATTAGAATGTCCATTTGGCGCCGAGGGCGGGGAGGGCGTAGAAGCCTTTGTCGATGAAGTTGGACGAGATTTCTATTTCGCCACCGAGGCTGAGGTTGAAGTTTTCGCAACCTTTGATTTTGTTGAAATTCACCCAAAATTGTGGTTCGGTCATGAATATATACTCAGTGCCTTGCCATGGGCGAGGTTCGCGACAAAAGTCGAAGTAACCATAAAATGAGCACCAGCCTTTGGCAAAGTCGATGCCCCATACGCCAGTGATTTGGAAACTGTGTATGTCGGGTTTGCCCGAAAAGCCTACTATGCCAGGATTGACTTTGTAGAGGGCCGAGAGCGACCATGTTTTGGTGAAATCTTTAGAGTGACCAGAGTAGGTTACGCCAGCTAACCAGCTGTTGTTGTATGACATAGCCGTGTTTAGTCCGCCGTTGTACTCAACGTGAGCCGAGAGCCATGATAGTTTGGTGTCTTGCCAAAAACAGAGTTCGCGTGCGATTTCCCAATAGGCACCCACCATCTTGGGCGCACAATCCATATCGACAAAGAAATAGGTGCTACCACCAGCGTCGGGGCGGAACATTTCGACCGTAGAGGTGACGCAACCACGCTCAAAATCGTACATGACTTGTAGGTTTTGAGCTTTGACGCACATGACTTGCACAATGAAAAGTGCTGCAAAGAGTAGGGATTTTAGTTTTTTCATATTCATTTGGTTTATATAGGTGCAAAGATAGTAAATGTTTTTTGTTTTTGCAAATTATGATAATATATTGTATTTTAGGTATGCGCTATAAAATTACGCACAAATATTGAAAATAATCCGCAAAACTTTTGCGGATGTTGTTTTTTATTCATAAATTTGCAGAAAATTATGTCAACAATAGACGGTCAACAGACAACAGACTGTAATTGACTGTTGACCGTAGACCGTAGACTATAGACTTTTATCTTTTAGATTATGAATATCAAACGATTATTGATTATTGACCGTTGTTTGCGTGACCGTAGTCGCCAATGGAGTCTCGATGATTTGATTGAGGCTTGTTCGTCAACCGAGAAAAATTCGCGTCGTTCGGTGCAAGCCGACCTTGAGTTGATGCGTAGTGCCGAAAGAGGGTATAGTGCGCCGATTGTAGTTGTAGATAAAAAATATTATATCTATAAAGATGAAAACTATTCGCTTGTAAATCAAGTGTTAAGTGATTTAGATAAAAAGAACATAGAAGTTGCGTTGGAAACTCTGAAAGATTATTGCGCATTTGCAAAAATGAATAAAATAGGCAGTAAATTGTTTGATTTGCATTGTTTGATAGCTGAATGTGCAGGAATGGAGCGGCCAGAATTGTTTGGGGGTAAGAATGTAGAGCCAACACATGTGCGCCTTTGGGTTGATTACGAAAGAGCAGAGGGGATTTTGACTAATCCATTGCACCAATCACAACGTTTGGAGCAAGAGGAGATTGACGGAAGTATCAATATTTTGCTCAATATACCTATAACAGAAGAGTTTGAGACATATTTGGCAAAAAATCACAAACAAATAATAGTTACATCGCCTACTTCATTAGCAAATAAAGTGAAAAAATTAGTGGGCGAATAGATTTACGAAATATAATTATAAAAGCTGTGTCGAAGTATAATATTTTGACACAGCTTTTTTTGTGAGTAGAATATAGATATTCCAACAATATTTTGGCATAGATTTTGAGATTTTTGTGGTGTTAATATCTTTTTTGTTTAATCTTTGCTGACGGTCAGATTGTTGATCGTTGGCTTATAAAAACCTCTTTTATTATGAAAACAAAAACTTTACAATGGATTGTGATGGGATTTTTTGCATTAGGTTTTGTTGGCTTGGCAATACCTTGGACATTCCCATTTTTTGTAATGCTCACGCCGTTGGCAGTCGTAGTGGTTTGGGCAATGTTGATTATGGGGCATGAAGACCCCGTAGATTGGCGATTTTTTTCGGCCTTAGGCATTGTGTTTGCGCTCAGTTATGTAGTTGAACTACTGAAAGTTCATGTGCTTTTTGTAGAAGATGTATTTTTCTTTGGTGATAGTTTCGGGCCAGTGCTACTGAATATACCGTTGATGATAGGGTTGTGTTGGGTGGCATTGTTGTATATTTGTGCCGCGGTGGCAGAGCGGTTGAATGCTAATGCAGTAGTTAAAGTGTTGGCAGGCGCAGGGTTAGTAGTGTTGTTTGACATAGTGTTGGAACTCGTGGCGCATAAACTCGACCTTTGGTATTGGACGTGGGAATTGCCAATATGGAACTATCTCGTGTGGTTTGTAGCCGCATTAGGTATGCTTAGTATTATGAAAGCCTTTGGTGTACGCATCGAGAACAAACTCGCCACCACGATGTACGTCGTCTTAATCATCTTTCTTCTGCTGCTTTACGTTATTATATAGTTAGAGGTATAACAACTTAAATTAAACTCGCCATAGGCATTGATTTGCTTGTGGCGAGTTTTTTTGTATTGTTTTTTTAGGAAAATATGTCTATTTCAGGGGTATTTTTCTGTGTTTTTTTAGTGTTTGGTAAAATTAAATAGTTGATTTATAGGGTAGTAATAAAATAAGTTGTCGTGTTTTGTAGATATTATGCGGTTGCAAAGTTCGCAAAGTTGACTTTAATATTCTGATTATTAGTGGTATATGTTGTTTGTATGCTTGCAAAGTTTAAAGATGTTGTTTTTTGTAATTATAAGATAATCAGTTTGTTATGAACTTTGCAACTTTGCAATTGCAAAGTTGACTATTTTGGGTGTAATACTTTGTAAAAACCAAGTTGGGCTGCGCTTCGGTATAGCACAAGCGAGCTTGGCTCTGCATTACTCGCTTTGCTTGTGAAATTGCTATTGCTCGGAAAAGATTAAGCAAGCTTATCTTTTCTCTCGCTTAATCGCAATTTTCAGCTTGCACCAACTTTATTATCATGAAGTTGGGCTACGCTTCGGCATAGCTCAAGCGAGCTTGGCTCTGCGCTCAGCTTGCACCAACTTTGTAGACTTTGCAAATTGTTGGTGTGAAAGTGGCTGTTTTCTTCGGTGCAGGTTGCTTGAGGGTTGCTTGGGGGTAGGGAATTAATAATGATATTGACTATGGATATAATAGGTTAAAAAAATTCTTACATTTGCCTAAGTATGCAAAAAAATGAGAAAAACATGAAAATATTTTGTTCGTTGTCAAAAGTTGTCAAAATGGAGTTGTAACTTTGCGCGCGAAAAAGAATTCATACAAAAAGTAGACAAAATATGCTCTCAAACATAAAAATAAATTTGTAAACACCGAAAAGATTGATTACCTTTGTGGGTATAAAAAAAGCGAGACCCGAAAGCCCCGCTTTAAATGTTTTCACAACGGAATAATCCTTATTGTGAGTTCCATCAAATTTTGTGATGCAAAGGTAGATACTTTTTTCTAAACCACCAAATATTTTTTGATAAAATTTCTAATAAAAATAATAACTGATTGAATATAAATAAAATAAAAATATAATGCTATGAAAAAAATTCTTGGACTTGATCTTGGAACCAATAGTATTGGTTGGGCGGTTGTTGAAGCTAGTACAGCTGAAAATGGTGAATTATTGCCAAAATCGATTTTAGGAGCTGGTAGTAGAATCATTCCTTCCGATAAAGTTGATGATTTCGAAAAAGGTAATTCAGTTTCTCAAACTGCCGAAAAAACGAAATATAAAGGAATGCGCACAATTAAAGAAAGAAAAAAATTGCGTAGAACTCGTTTGAATAGAGTATTGAGAGAAATAGGTTTTCTTCCACCTCATTTTGATAAAAAAATAGATAGATACGGAAATTTTATTGATTTCACAGAACCTAAAATATGTTGGAATGTAGATGAAACAAGGAA
>JAZLDO010000059.1:0-14311 GCA_045614825.1 Candidatus Aphodosoma sp.
AGATACAGACGTGAACCTTTATTCGTACTCATCCTCGTGTTACTTTCAAAATTGGCGATTTCGTGGTACCGAGAATAAGAACTAAAAAGTTCTAAGTTAGTATGTTATATTTATTTTATTTTTATTATTTTCTGATTTTCGATTCTATCGTTTTTTATATTATAAATTTTGTTTTTCGTTAGTGGTGCAAAGATACAACTTTTTTGTTAAAAGCCAAAGTAGCACTATATTTATTTTTCAATCAATCCTCTTGCTCGTAGTAATACGAATAATCTATCCCTTTCATAAATATTTCTCGGTCGTCAATATGGTCAGTCATAGCACCTACAAGTAACGATTTGATAATTGTAGGATTAGTTGTACTAATACGCATTGCCTCTAAATAATCTTTTTTATTTATCCGACTCCAATCAACACATTGCTTTATTCTCTTTTTGAATATCATGTCAAGCCAAATACGCGTACTGCGACCATTTCCTTCCATAAACGGATGTGCTACATTCATCTCTACATATTTATCTACTATCTCATCAAATGTTGTTTCGGGCATCTGCTCTATCATTTTCAAATTCTGCATCAAATACTCTGCTCTACAAAACAAAGTACCATCTTTCCATATTGTTTTAGTGCGTATCTGCCCAGCAAAATCATAAAGTCCACCAAAAAGATATGCATGTATTTGTTGTAAACATCTAATCGTACCAGGCTCCATATCCTCCAACAATCCACTCTCTACAAGCGTATAAGCCTTTTTCTTACTTTGCCCATCAAGACTATTATCGCTATAAGTAAACCAATCAAGAAATGCGATTGTTTTTTTACTTGGTATAACTTTTACAAGTTCAACAATATCCTCTTGAGAAAAACAATCTGTAGCATATTTCTTTCCATCTGTAGATGCCATTTTCAGTTGACTACAACGTGTAGCCAACTCATTCCCTGCTTTCTTTAATCTTGTTTTCAGTACACTCCAATACTTTCGTGGATTTGGACTTTCTGTAATAGCACCCACAATATCAACAACAGAAAACCACCACTTGCTATTCGCCTCATCCCAAACAGCTCGCACTTCATGGTCATTGAAAAACCTTATTGATTTCTTACTCATTATTTTTTGTACTTAGATAGTATTCCTAATTATAATATCTTTTCTCCTATTAGAGATTTGCAAAGATACAAAAAAATCATTACACACCCATATCTATCACGACTATTTTTATGTTTTTGGGGATAAAAAAATCCGCCTACATTGATTAAGCGGAGTGCCATATTTTATACAATTATTGCTCTTGAACAATCGTCCAAAATCCACTTTTATCCGAGCCTATGCGTTTTATCAATCCTTTAGCAACAAGACTTTTTATGTTGCGTGCTATAGTCGAACGACTAAAATGCAGTTGCACGGCATACTCATCGTAAGTGGCACAAGGTTGCTCCGATATCAAATTGAGCAATTTTTGCTGTTTTTGATTTACAGTGTCATTTACAGTGTCATTTACAGTATCATCAAGAGATTTTTGATACTGTAAAATTCGATTTTCGAGGTTTTCGATATGTTGCAATAGCATCACATCCTCTATTATTCTCACATCTTCTACTTTGCGACTATCGATAAGAACCTGGATATAAGCACTCTTATTCTCAAATAAAAAAATATTTTTTATATTTCTTCCAAAAGCAAAACATCGCTTTAATCTTGCGAAGATACAAAAAAAATATTATCAACATTCCCTATTACTAATATTTTTCTAAATCTTCTTCTAACCTCATTCCTCAAAAACAAACTTTTTTCAATACTTACTTGTTTATATCAATATTTTTTGTAACTTTGCATTGTTTTGTAAACCGCCATTTATATAAATCGCCATTTATATAAATTGTCATTTAGATAATTTTATGAAATTCTACAATAGAGAAAACGAATTAGAACTATTGCATGCTACCGAACAACGCGCCGAAAACTATGCTCAACTGACAATAATGATGGGGCGCCGACGTATTGGGAAAACGTCGCTAATCCTCAATTCACTAAAAGGAAAACGCTACGCCTACCTCTTTGTTGGTCTTGAGTCTGAAGCCATTATGTGCCAACGGTTTCAACGCGAGCTTACCTCATCTCTTGATTTAAACATATATGGCAACATCACCTCTTTTCGCGATTTATTCGAAATAATCATGCGCGAATCGACCCAACAACACTTCAGCGTTGTTTTTGATGAGGTGCAAAATCTAATTCGTATAAATCCCGACTTTTTCTATCAAATGCAAGAAATTTGGGATAAATACCACAACGAGTCGCATATCAACCTAATAATGAGTGGCTCAATTCACTCGCTTATGAAACATATTTTCGAAAATCACACTGAACCTATGTATGGTCGTGCTACATCGAAAATGACTATTATGCCATTCAAAATCTCTGTTCTCAAAGAAATTCTATACGACCACAACCCCGACTATTCTGCCGAAGATTTATTATGCCTATATATGCTCACTGGCGGAGTTGCAAAATATGTCGAAATATTGATGGACAATGGCGCAACTACCAAAGAGAAGATGCTTGACTATGTCGTTCGACAAGACTCTTATTTCTTAACTGAAGGCAAAAATATGTTGAATGACGAATTCAGTAGCGACTATTCAATTTATTTCTCTATTATGCAGTTGATTGCAAACGGAAAAACAAGAGTTTCGGAGATAGATGGCGAAATTCTACGCCCGACCAGTGTTTATCTTGCTAATCTCGAAAAAAACTACGAACTTATTGCCAAAATACAACCTATCTTGGCTCGTCCTAATTCGCGAACTACAAAATATTTGATTAACGACAATTTTTTGAGATTTTGGTTCCGTTTTATTCTGCCTTATCAATCGCTAATCGAACAACAACAATTTGCTCTTCTTCGCCAACACATAGACGAGTCATATACTCAATTTTCGGGCGTTACGTTGGAACAAATTTTCAAAAAAATGATGTTCGAATCAGGCAAATTCACAAACATCGGGAATTGGTGGGATAATAAAAGCAACAACGAAATTGATATTGTTGCCATCAACGAATTCAACCACACGGGGGTTATTGCCGAAGTGAAGCGCAATCCCAAAAAAATCGATTTATCGATACTTGAAGAAAAAATTAAAGCACTCCCTACGGAGTTTAATAAATATAAATTTGAAATTATTGGTTTATCACTTGAAGATTTATGCAACAAAAAATAGAACTTATATCGAAACGATTGAATATTAGCGAAAGCCGTGTGGCTGGGGCGTTGCAATTGCTATTGGATGGGGCTACGATTCCGTTCATTGCGCGATACAGAAAAGAGGCGACTGGTGGATTGGACGAGGTGGAGATTGCGGCAATATTTGCCGAAAACGAGAAGATTGATGAGTTGGTGAAACGCAAAGCATTTGTGATTGAGGCGATTGAGGCGGCTGGCGCATTGACCGACGAACTTAAAGCTCGAATCGAGGCATCGTGGGATGCTACCGAGATTGAGGATATATATTTGCCATACAAACAGAAAAAACGCACTCGCGCAACGATTGCTCGTGAGGCAGGATTGGAGCCGTTGGCAAAAATAATCATGGCAGGGAATTGCGACGACATCGAGAGGATGGCCATGCGATATGTGAACGACAAAGTAGAATCGGGCGAAGCAGCGATTAAAGGGGCGCAAGACATCATTGCCGAATGGGTGAGCGAGAGCGAGGCGGCACGCAACGCAGTGCGCCGATTGTTTGAGCGCGAGGCTGTGATTACGAGCCATGTGGTGCGAGGCAAAGAGGAAGAGGGGGCTAACTATCGCGACTACTTTGAAAAATTATATCGACTCTCGCGCTGTCCATCGCATGCGCTACTAGCTATGCGCCGCGGCGAAGCTGAGAAATTGTTGAAAGTGAATATCGAAATTGACGACGAGGTGGCGATTGAGAGATTGGAAAAGATTTTTATAAAAACAGACAATAAAACATCCGATATTATCCGTTGCGCTGTGAAGGATGGCTACAAACGATTGTTGGCACCAAGCATTGAGACCGAATTTGCGCATCAGAGCAAAGAGATTGCCGACCGTGAGGCTACGCGCATATTTGCCAACAACTTGAAACAACTGCTATTGGCGGCACCATTAGGTCAAAAACGCACGATGGGCATCGACCCAGGATTTCGCACAGGATGCAAGGTGGTGTGCCTTGATGCACAAGGCAACCTATTGTACAACGACACCATCTACCCTCACCCTCCAAAGAGCGAGACTGCGATGGCGATGAAAAAAATAGCCACCCTTGCCGAGCAATACAAAATAGAGGCGATTGCGATAGGCAACGGCACAGCAGGACGCGAGACAGAGCAATTCATACAAAAAGTGGGTTTCCGTACGACGCCATTAGTATTCGTGGTGAGCGAGAGTGGCGCAAGTATCTACTCGGCTTCGGCAGTGGCTCGCGAGGAGTTTCCTGACTACGACGTAACGGTGCGTGGCGCAGTGTCGATAGGCAGAAGATTGATGGACCCATTAGCAGAATTGGTGAAAATTGATGCTAAAAACATCGGCGTGGGACAATATCAACACGATGTAGACCAAACTATGCTACGTCAGGCATTGGACCAAACAGTAGAGATGTGCGTGAACTCGGTGGGCGTGGAGGTGAACAACGCATCGAAACAACTGCTCACCTACGTGGCTGGCGTGGGACCAAAATTGGCACAAAACATCATTGACTATCGCACCGAAAATGGTGGTTTCAAGTCGAGAAAAGAGCTATTGAAAGTGGCAAAAATGGGGGCTAAAACCTACGAACAATGCGCTGGATTTATCCGTGTGGCAGCATCGGCGAATCCACTCGACCGCTCGGCTGTGCACCCCGAACGATATGCTCTTGTGGAACGCATGGCGAAGGATTTGGGCGTAAAGGTTGAGGATTTAATCAACAATGCCGAACTGCGCAAACAAATCGACGTGAACCGATATGTGAGCGCAGAGGTGGGATTGCCAACGCTGCAAGACATCATGGCAGAGCTAGAAAAACCTGGTCGCGACCCTCGTATGCAGATTGAGGCGTGGAGTTTCGACCCTAACATTCGCACTATCGACGACCTCCACGAAGGTATGCAACTCGACGGCGAGGTGACTAACATCACCAACTTTGGCGCGTTTGTCAACATCGGCATCAAAGAGAACGGATTGTTGCACATATCGCAAATTGCCGACCGCCGCATCACTTCAATCGAGGAGGTACTACACATCAACCAACACGTGAAAGTGCGCGTATTGGAGATTGACCGCGACCGCAAAAGAATTAGCCTCACGATGAAAAATTGAGAATTATGCTTTTAGACAGAATGACATAAGAACATATTTTTTCTTTATACAAAATGGTCTTGCTTTTTACTTTGTAAAAATCTCGACTCAAAAGACATATTTAAATTACATTTATATAATCTGTCATTCTTTCGCCAAGATATGCTATAAGCATAGCAAAGCGTATGTAAGAAAAAAGAAAATTTTGTCTTTATGGCATTATGTCTAAATAATAAAATAAACTAATCATTAAATTATAATATTATGGAAATCAGAGAGTACATTGACAAAAATTTCGACCGATTCGTTGAAGAATGGGGTTCGTTGATTGAAATCCCTTCGATATCGGCAAAACCTGAACACAAAGCCGACATGGTGCGCTGCGCTGAGCGTTGGAAAGAACTGTTGTTGGCTGCTGGCGCTGACCGCGCTGAAGTGATGCCAAGCAAAGGCAACCCTATCGTGTATGCCGAGCGTTTGATTGGCGACGACCGCCCTACTGTGTTGGTTTATTCACACTACGACGTGATGCCAGCCGAACCACTTGATTTGTGGAAAAGCGACCCATTCAAAGCCGAAATTCGCGAAGGCAGACTATGGGCTCGTGGTGCCGACGACGACAAAGGTCAGGCTATGGTGCAAGCTAAAGCATTCGAATATCTCGTGCGCCAAGGCGAAATGAACTGCAACGTGAAATTCATCTTCGAAGGCGAAGAGGAGATTGGTTCGCCATCGCTTGAGGCTTTCTGCCAAGAACATAAAGAAATGCTCAAAAGCGACATCATCCTCGTGTCAGACACTAGTATGATTGGCAAAGAGACTCCATCTATCACCACAGGATTGCGTGGATTGGCTTATTGGGAATTGGAGGTGACTGGCCCTAACCGCGACCTACACTCAGGTCACTTTGGTGGTGCTGTGGCTAACCCGATTAACACTCTCTGCAAAATGTTGGCTAAAGTGGTAGATGACAAGGGTCGCATCACGATACCAGGCTTCTACGACAAGGTGTTGCCTGTGCCTGACGAAGAACGCGAAATGATTAAAAACATACCTTTCAGCCTCGAAAACTACAAAAAAGCTATCGACGTGGAAGAGGTGGAAGGCGAAGAGGGCTACTCTACTCTCGAACGCAATAGCTGCCGCCCATCGTTCGACATCTGCGGCATTTGGGGTGGATATACTGGCGAAGGTTCGAAAACTGTGTTGCCATCGAAGGCTTATGCTAAAGTGTCGTGCCGACTTGTGGCTAACCAAGACCACCACGAAATTTCGCAAGCATTCGTTGACTACATCCAATCTATTGCACCAAAGAGCGTGAAGGTGAAAGTGACACCTATGCACGGCGGTCAAGGCTATGTGTGCCCTATCGACCTACCTGCCTACAAGGCAGCTGAGGCTGGATTCGAAATCGCATTCGGCAAAAAACCATTGGCTGCGCGTCGTGGTGGCTCAATTCCAATCATCTCGACATTCGAACAAGTGCTCGGCGTGAAAACTATCCTTATGGGATTCGGTTTGGAAAGCAACGCAATCCACTCGCCTAACGAAAACTTCGACCTCGAAGTGTTCAAAAATGGCATCGTTGCCGTGACTGAATTCTACCGCCACTATCAAAAGTAAACTCTACTGTCAACGGTCGCCATTTATGTCCGTCGACCGTTGACTGTTGACTATAAAACTATGAAACACCTCATATCTTTATTATTAGCATTATTTATCCCAATGATTATGCTGGCGCAATTTGCAGGAGAATGGCAAGGCAAATTGGCGATGGGTCAATCGGAATTATTGCTCGTGTTTAAATTCACTCAACACGACTCAATTGTAACCGGCACACTCGATGTGCCTCAACAAGGCGCAAAGGATTTGCCTATCGACAAAATCAAATGCGATGGCAACAAAATAGCATTGACCATCAGTGCGATAGGATTTGACTACAACGGCACGTTGATTGAAGGCGACATGCCGACTATCGAGGGCTCGATGAGTCAGAATGGCTACACATTCCCGCTGGTGCTCAAACCCAACGTCAAAGTGAATCGTCCACAAACGCCTAAGGGTCCGTTCCCTTATCTGCAAGAAGAGGTGATGTTTGTCAACACGATAGATGGCAATAAGTTGGCTGGAACATTGGTAAAACCGCTGATGATGAATGCCAACACGCCTGTGGCTGTTCTCATAAGTGGCAGTGGACAACAAAATCGCGATGAGGAACTGATGGAACACAAACCATTTTGGGTGATTGCCGACCATTTGGCTCGCAATGGCATTGCCACTCTACGCTACGACGACCGTGGCATTGGTGGCTCGGAAGCTGTGGGACTAGCTTCGGCTACGTCGGAAACATTCAAAACTGATGCTACGGCAGCTATCGAATTCCTCAAAGAGAGAGGGTACCTCAATATTGGCGTGATTGGTCATAGCGAGGGTGGACTTATTGCCTTCATGCTCGGCGCAGAGGTAGAGGAGTTGAGTTTCATCGTTAGTCTCGCGGGCACTGCCGTGAGTGGCGACCAAATACTCATTGAACAAAACCGTTTGTTGCTCGAAAAATCGGGTGTGCCTGCCGATATGGTCAACTCATATTGCGAGATGCTAAAAGAGATTTATGCACTCAAACGCTCAGGCGAACAATTCGACCGCGAGGGCAAAATAGCAGAACTAAAGACCAAATATGCCAATCTACCACAACAAATGAGTGGAAACATAGCTGCGCTATTGCAACCACAATCGTGGATCGACTACTTTATCTCGCACGACCCAACAGAGGCGTTGAAGAAAATCGATTGCCGTGTGTTGGCACTGAATGGCGCAAACGATGTGCAAGTGATTGCATCGCAAAACATCAATGCCCTGACCGAACACGTCAAAACTGAGCTATTGACCACCAAAATCTATCCAAACCTCAACCACCTATTCCAACACAGCACCACCGGCATGCCAAACGAATACTTCAAAATCGAAGAGACGATTGCGCCCGAAGTGCTAACCGACATAACGAATTGGATAAAAAAAATAGACAAACAGCATTAGATAAAACTATAATTATAGGTATATTCGAGGTGTAAATATAGATATAACTAATATTATACACAAAAACAAAATTAAAAGTCATTCAAAATCACTTGAATGACTTTTTTTATAAAAAAAATCAAAAATAATATAAGAAATACCAAAAAATATTTGTAACTTTGCAATGTAAAAATAGATATAACCAGTATTATTCATCACAAAAAACTTCAAGTTATGATAGATACCTATGGACTAAGCGATATCGTAATCTTGCAAAAGATAGGTTCGCAAATAAAGCAAGCTCGTATCGAACAAGACATCACACAAAAGGAATTAAGTCGCATGGCAGGGGTATCAATGTTTTCAATCAGCTCTATTGAAAATGGAAGCAACACCTCAATATTGACTTTAATACAAATTTTGCGTGCATTAAATAGATTTGATTTTTTAGAGCCTTTTTTCAAAGAAAAAGAGATTAGCCCAGTTGCTATCGCTCGCGCTATGGAATCGCAAGCAGTATATCAACGCGCAGGTCGTACAAAAAAACGTAAAAACAACAATGATGGGGAGGTTTATGAATGGTAAATTTAGCTCACGTCAAAATATGGGGAGAGATGGTTGGTTATCTTTTCTGGCGAGAAGATAATCAAACTGCCACGTTCGAATATACACCAGAGTTTCGCAAATTAGGACTTGATTTATCACCAATAGAGATGCCTCTTACACAACAACGCATATTCTCCTTTGGCAATATCTCACGAGAAACTTTTTTAGGTCTGCCAGGACTATTTGCAGATTCATTACCCGATGCATATGGTAAAGCATTATTAGACCGATGGTTGGCTACGAATGGACGTACGTTCGCCAATCCTGTAGAACGCCTATGCTATCAAGGCAAACGCAGTATGGGTGCATTGGAATTTGAACCCGCCCAAAACGATTATTTAGAAAGTAGTAGTAACATAGAGATTGATTCGCTCGTCGCCACCGCTCGCGAAATTCTAAATCAAAAAGAGGCATTCTCTACCAATATGTCACATACCAAAGAGGCTTTGATCAATATAATAAAGGTAGGAACATCGGCAGGCGGTCAACGTGCCAAAGCAATTATAGCATATAATGATGAAACAAAAGAGGTTCGCTCTGGACAAATAGAAGCTCCAGAGGGTTTTGAACATTGGTTATTAAAACTCGATGGAGTAACCAATACCGAACTTGGTGACCCTCAGCATTATGGCAAAATAGAATATGTCTATCATCTCATGGCAAAAGAGGCTGGCATTGAGATGACAGAATGCAGATTGTTAGAAGAAAATGGTAGAGCTCATTTTATGACCAAACGTTTTGATCGTCATCGCAATCAAAAGATTCACATGCAAACACTATGTGGCATAGCGCATTATGACTACAAAATGCTCCATGCTTACTCCTACGAACAGGCATTTCAGATAATGCGCCGATTACGTTTACCTTACAATCAAGCCGAAGATATGTATCGTCGAATGGCATTTAATGTTGTAGCTCGCAACCAAGACGACCACACAAAAAACATATCATTCCTAATGAACCAAGCTGGCAAATGGAAACTATCGCCTGCCTACGACATATCATGGGCATACAATCCACAAGGCAATTGGACATCAAAACACCAAATGTCAATAAACAACAAATGGGATAACATAACTCGTGAAGACTTAATCGCTGTAGCTAAAAATATGAACATCAAACGCCATAACGAAATCATCGAACAAGTAATAGATGCCGTCAGCCATTGGCGCAAATTTGCCACCGAACATGAAATTCCAGAAGAAACAATACGCCAAATAGAACAATCTTTACAATTGAAATTATAAAAAAATCAGCGAACTACATCTCTGTAATTCGCTGATTTGCTTTCTTGTAGTGCGTCCGGGGTTCGAACCCGAGTTTCCGGCGTGAGAGGCCAGCGTCCTAGACCACTAGACGAATGCACCATTTTATCAATGCTCAATTCACAATGCTCAATTCATAATTATACAGTGATTATCATTCCGAATTGTGGTGCAAAGGTAGCGCTTTTTCACGAAATGACCAAACTTTTTGACTAAAAAAAATTAGGGAATAATATACTTGTTGGCACAAAAATAAAAGGAGATTCAATTAAGAGTCTCCTTTTGTTATATTTGTATTAAAATGGATTAACAACTATATTATTACTTAATTATATTCTCTTAATACTTTCTTCACAGATTATTTAATTACTCTGTGTAAATCATTTTCAGTATATACATCTTCATATGTAACATTAAGATTTTGTTCAACTACAATCTAACATTAAAACGTTCACCATCTTCGAACGTTGCCTTTCTATAATGTCCGTTAAGTGCTAAAATTTGTTTATTTAACATATTAGAATCAGCACCATGTTTAGCATATCCATGAATATCAGCAAAAGCATCAACTGCAAGTACATTAACCTTTAAAGAATTATTATTTCCTTTTTTAACAACATACCCAAGTATATTTTCATCTACAACTACATAAGTTCCATATTCATAATTTTCATTCAAAATTCTCTTCACAGATTCTTTAATTACTCTGTTTAATTTATTTTCATTTAAATACCCACATTTTCTTAATGCTCTATTGAAAACTTCCTCCGCTTCATCAGGTTCTACATAATCTTGAAAAGCAGGATACCATTCATTAAAATCAATCATACCATCTGACATTTCAATTGCTTCAACCGCATCATTAAACATCTCATCATTTAATGAATTATTATCAACATTTTGATAATTATCTACATCATCATTTGTATTGTGATTTTGAGTAGCATAATGTTTTGCTTTTCTTTGATTGTTAAAATATTCATACCACCCTTCCTCTGGTTCTGTTTGATAATCTAATATGTCAGGATTATCACCTAACATTTTATTTCTATCATCAAGATAATTTTTCATACGTCTATTTACTACATCTTTATCATTCATCCCTTTTTCTGATTTAATACGTTCACTTAAAATTCTCTTTACACTTTCTTTAATTACTTTCTTTAAATCACTTTCTGTTAATCTAATTACATTTCTTTTCATATTATCTTATAAGATTTATTTTGTTTATTATTAATCATTTTCTATATAAATATTTGATTTAACTAAAAACAACAAGATTTTTATAAGAAAATCGAAAATAATTAGTTAAATATTTGCATATGTCAAATATTTTTTGTAACTTAGCCAGAGAATTAACCAATACACCATCACTATGATTGACTTTTCTAAATTCAATTCACTCATTCAATTAACTCACTACTTTGATAATAACCAAAAATGTATGAATTTCTTGGAAAAAGAACGTTGGAATGGTACACCTGTATGTCCATATTGTGGTTCTACTCATAACTACAAAAGAACAACTGAAAATAGATATAAATGTGCTAAATGTAATAAATCATTTTCAGTATTGGTAGGTACTATCTTTGAGAATACTAAAATATCTTTAGTTAAATGGTTTATGGCAATGTATTTACTTTCTTCTCATAAGAAAGGTGTATCTTCTCATCAAATAGCAAGAGATATAGAAGTAACACAAAAGACTGCTTGGTTTATGCTACATAAAATTCGTACATTATTTAGTCAAAAAGAAGAAATGTTTAATGGAGAAATTGAATGTGATGAAACTTATATTGGTGGTAAAGAAACAAATAAACATGTTTCAAAGAGAGTTGCAAATAATCAAGGGCGTTCATTAAAAACAAAGGATGCTGTGTTTGGTATTGTCAAACGTAATGGTGGTGTTATTGCAAAGAAAGTAAATGACACAAAAGGTAAAACATTAGGAGCATTAATTCGCTTATATGTTAAACCTAATTCAAAAATATTCACAGATGAATATATTGGTTATAATACACTTAAAAATAGTGAATATAAGCATGATTTTGTACAACATAAATTGAAAGAATATTCAAAAGATAATGGTGTAAATACTAACACTATTGAAGGATTTTGGGCACACTTAAAAAGAATGATTATGGGGACATATCATTTTGTATCAAGCAGTTATTTACAACGATATGTAGATGAAAGTGTATTTAGATATAACACATCAAAGAAAACGTCAGGGGAACGATTTGAGTTAATGTTACAAAAGTCTCTTGGAAAAGTGAGTTATTGCCAAATAAAAATGGTTGCTTGATGTGTACTTTTTATAATTCTGTGATATTTATAATTAACTATTAATAATATGAAAAAGAAAATAAATAAACCAATGATTGAGTATCTTGAAATAGATGAAAGATTTTATATTGAAAATGATGAGGTTAAATTACATTTAAATGAAATATCTTCACCACAACAAGGCACTTGGGATGATGTATGGGAAGATGTTTTTATAATATTACGTAAAGCAAAAGAATATGATGAAAAATATAATAAAAATAGTATTTCCAAATAGAGAAAACATTGCAAAAAGAATTTCTAATTTTTATATTAATGCAAAAAATAATAAATATCAACACACTTATAGTTGGGAGAGCGTATTTAAAGATGCATATTTAGCATATCAAGACAAACAATTATTTCCAACAAATCAAACTATTCAAAGATGGATGGATGCAGGATATAACGTTGCACGTAATAAAAAAGGTTGGGCATTTGCATATAAAATAGAAGATGACACCATGTATATTCATGATGTAGAAAATTGCAAAAATTTAACTATCACATACCAAAACACAGAACCCTTTATCATTATATCAAATATTACTCAATCTGTAAATAAACAATGTTATTCTATAGGATATAAAGTTAGTGCTTGTAGAATGGAAGATGGATATATTTACCTATATAAAAATAGACAACAATTACCTAACTTTAGGTTTAATAAAATTATTAAACCATTTTATAGATATAAAAATGGTGAAATATATGCAATAGGTTTATATGGTGACAAGAAGTATAAAATAACCTTAGATGGAATTGCAAAAGCATTACAAGAAGTAAGAATACATAATATTACACAGCAAATCATATTTGAATATATAAATAAACGTAATTTATTAGTTTCGTAAAATCAAAATAAAAAGGAGAACTAAAATAGTTCTCCTTTATTATTAACATCTTGTGCCAACAAGTATATTATTCCCAAAAATTATATTTAAATTTTTTGTAAAAAAGTTGTAGCAAAACTTTTGTATATCAGAAAAAAGTCGTATCTTTGCACGCTCAAAAAATAGAGACTAAACAAACATTATTTATTCACTAAACTTTTAGGAGGACTGCCTTATAGCTAAGCAAGTTACAAAAAAAAGCGAAGACAAACACCGTGTCAATAATGAGATACGTGGCGTCAAAGAAGTTCGCATTGTTGGCGAAAATATCGAATCTCAAGTATATCCAATAGCCGAAGCATTGCGTATTGCAGAGGAAATGGAAATGGATTTGGTCGAAATTTCACCTAATGCCCAACCACCAGTTTGTCGTATAGTTGATTACCAAAAATTCTTGTATCAACAAAAGAAACGCGAAAAAGAGCTTAAAGCAAAAGCTGTAAAAATGGTAGTCAAAGAGATTCGTTTCGGTCCTCAAACCGACGATCACGACTATAACTTCAAGCTCAAACACGCTGAAGGTTTCATCAAAGAAGGTAGCAAAGTCAAAGCATACGTATTCTTTAAAGGTCGCTCAATCCTCTTCAAAGAGCAAGGCGAAGTATTGTTACTCCGTTTGGCTAACGACCTCGAAGAAATCGCCAAAGTTGACTCAATGCCAACTCTCGAAGGTAAACGCATGATTATCATGCTCTCTCCGAAATCAACTAAGAAATAACATAAGGGGAAAATCCCCGTTTATTTAATAATTAAATTTTATAAACAAATGCCAAAAATTAAGACTAATTCCGGTGCCAAAAAAAGATTCGCTCTTACCGGAACAGGAAAAATCAAACGTAAACACGCGTTCAAAAGTCACATCTTGACTAAAAAAACATTGAAACAAAAACGTAACTTGACTCAC
>JAZLDO010000060.1:0-23936 GCA_045614825.1 Candidatus Aphodosoma sp.
ACAAAAGAGATTAAACAACTCACTGAAGGTCAACACGACTACGAGCAAATTGCGCTCTGTGGCAACAAAATCATCGGCGTGCGCCACTCTATGTCTATGCCTAACGAGGTATATAGCATCAACCCTGAGAATGGCGAACAAACTCAAATCACTTTCGAAAACAAACACCTTCTCGACCAAGTGAATATGGGTAAAGTAGAGCCACGTTGGGTACCTACTACCGATGGCAAAGAGATGCTCGTGTGGGTTATCTATCCAGCCAATTTCGACCCTGCTAAGAAATATCCAACCCTCCTCTACTGCCAAGGTGGACCACAAAGCCCTGTAAGCCAATTCTGGAGCTATCGTTGGAATTTCCAAATCATGGCGTCTAACGACTATATCATCGTTGCCCCTAACCGCCGCGGACTCGTTGGTTTCGGACAAGAGTGGCTCGAAGCTATCTCTAAAGATTATGGCGGACAATGCATGCGCGACTACTTCTCAGCTATTGACCACGTAGCACAAGAGCCTTTCGTAGATAAAGACCGTCTCGGCTGCGTAGGTGCTTCATTCGGTGGCTATTCAGTCTATTGGATGGCTGGTCACCACGAAGGTCGCTTCAAAGCCTTCATCGCCCACGATGGCATGTTCAATCTCGAACAACAATACCTTGAAACCGAAGAGATGTTCTTCGTCAATTGGGACCTCGGTGGTCCATATTGGGATGCTAAAACTGCCGAAACATATGCCAACTCACCTCACCGTTTTGTCGACAAATGGGACACACCAATCATGGTCATCCATGGCGAAACCGACTATCGCATCCTCGCATCTCAAGGCATGAGTGCCTACAACGCAGCCAAACTCCGTGGCATCCCTGCCGAGTTGTTGATTTTCCCTGACGAAAACCACTGGGTGCTCCAACCTCAAAACAGTGTCCTCTGGCAACGCCGCTTCTTCAACTGGCTCGACCGCTGGTTAAAATAAATTTTACAAACTCTAAATCATAGTGAGAAATCTATTTGTCATATTAGGTCCGACGGGGGTTGGTAAGACGGAGATTAGTCTGCGTGTTGCCGAAGAGTTGGGGTGCGCGATTGTGTCGTCGGACTCGCGACAAATATATCGTGAAACGAAGATTGGCACTGCGGCTCCAACTAAAGAGGAGTTGGCACGCGTGAAGCATCACTTCATCGGCACTCGCTCGATTACAGAACATTACTCGTCGGGGCAATACGAATTAGATGCTCTGCCTATCATCGAAGAGGAGATTGCGCGATGTGGCTCTGCCCTATTGGTTGGTGGTTCGATGTTGTATATCGATGCTATTTGCAAGGGGATTGATGATATACCTACTATATTGCCCGAAGTGCGCCAAGATGTGATCGACCTATATAATGAGGTGGGCATTGAAGGACTAAGAGCGCAATTGCAACTACTTGACCCTGTGCACTACACGCGTGTGGATTTGGCAAATGCTAAACGCATAATGCATGCATTGGAGGTGTGTATTCAGACAGGACATCCATTCTCTGAATTGCATACAGGACAAGCAAAAAAACGCCCTTTCAATATTGTGAAGATTGGACTAAATCGCGAGCGAGAAGAACTATACGACCGCATCAACCGCCGCGTGTGGCAAATGATTGACGAGGGATTGGAAGACGAAGCGCGAGGACTATATCCTCAACGCGAACTGAACGCACTGAACACGGTAGGTTACAAAGAGATGTTCAACTACTTCGACGGCATGTGGACTCGCGACTTTGCAATACAGATGATACAGCAAAACTCGCGTCGATATGCTAAAAAGCAACTCACATGGTTCAATCGCGACCCAGAAATACATTGGTTCCATCCAGATGAACATGACAAAATATTAAATCTAATCAAAAAAAAGACAAAATAACAAAAAAAACAAAATTTTATGTTATTATGTTATTTTGTCTTCTAAAAAATAAAATGCTAACAACTATATTAACCGGAATACTGATAGGATTGTGTGTGTCGGTGCCTGTGGGGCCATTGGGGGTGTTGTGCATACAGCGCACAGTGACTCGTGGGCGTTGGCATGGCGTGGTGACAGGACTTGGGGCTACGACGTCGGACTTGGTGTATGCTCTATTGGTTGGTTGCAGTATGAGGGTTATCATTGAGTTTATTGAAGCTAATCAGTTGTGGATACAGATAGTTGGCTCGATAATTATCGCTATTTTCGGACTACATATCTACACCAAAGACCCTCTAAAACAACTTGAACATAAAAAACGCCGACACTCAAAAGGCGACCTTTTCAGCGACTATATCACTGCATTTGGACTCGGCTTTAGCAATCCGATGATTATATTCTTATTCATCGGTTTATTTGCCCGATTTAATATCGTAAACCCAAGCGAACCATTTTTAAGTATTGTGGGTATGGCATCTATCTTAATTGGGGCAACTATTTGGTGGTTGACTCTGACTATGTTAGTTAACTTAGTGAGCACTAAATTGTTCAAAGAAAAAGGACTTGGAGTATTGAATAAAATAACAGGAGCAGTGTTGATTGTGTTGGGTTTTGTAGGAGTGATTACGGCAGTGATTTAGTATAGGGAGTAAGGAATAAGGAGCAGGAAGTAAGGATTTTAGAATTAGAAAAACATTAGATAAATTATGAAAACGAATTTCGGTTTTATTAAAGTTGCATCGGCTGTACCGCAAGTTAAAGTGGCTGATTGTGAATGGAATATATCGCAGATAGAACAACTTATGTCGGAAGCTGACGAAAACGGTGCTTCTATCGTGGTGTTCCCTGAATTGTGTGTTACAGGTTACACTTGTGCCGATTTATTTCAATCTCAACTACTACTCGACCAAGCTATTGAAGCATTGAACGATGTAGTGGAATATACCAAAACCGAAGTGCGTTTGACCACCATACTTGGTGTACCATTGCGCATTGACAATCAATTATTTAATTGTGCAGTAGTGATTCGCGAGGGCAAAATATTGGCTATAATACCAAAGACCTATTTGCCTAACTACAACGAATTCTACGAGATGCGTTGGTTTGCCTCATCGACCGACACTATGCGCGACACGGTGAGCCTTTTAGGTCAAAAAAATATACCATTTGGCAGAAATATAGTACTACAAGCCGAAGAGTTTAGTTTCGGCATTGAGATATGCGAAGACCTTTGGACTCCGATACCACCAAGTTCGATACTCGCACTATCGGGGGCACAAATAATATTTAATTTGTCGGCATCAAACGAGTTGATAGGCAAACACAACTATTTGGTTGAGCTAATCAAACAACAATCGGCTCGCACGATTGCAGGCTATGTGTATAGTTCGGCAGGATTTGGAGAATCATCAACTGACCTTGTGTATGCAGGCAATGGCATAATAGCCGAAAATGGTGCTATTTTGGCAAAAAGCCAACGATTCTGCACCGAAAGTCAGATTGTTTATGCCGATATCGACGTTGAACGCATTGCCGTTGACCGCCAAAAAAATAGCACATTCAAACAAGGCATCTCGCCTTTGAATAGCACTATACAAGCACGATACATCGACGTTGACTGCCCTATCATACTATCGGAATTGACACGCAAATTCTCACCTGCTCCATTCGTGCCGTCATACGACAAAATGGAAGAGAATTGCGAAGAGATATTCAACATACAAATATCTGGATTAGCTACTCGACTACACCATACAGGTTTGAAAACTATGGTGTTAGGTATTAGCGGCGGCTTGGATTCAACACTCGCTCTGCTTGTATGTGCAAAGACTTGCGACAAATTGGGCATCGACCGCTCAAACATAATCGGTGTGACTATGCCTGGATTTGGCACCACAAATCGTACATACACTAATGCCGTAGAGATGATACAAAAACTTGGTGCTACGTTCGTAGAAATCAACATCAAAGATGCTTGTATGCAACACTTTGCCGACTTGGGACACGACCCAGAAATAAAAGATGTTACATACGAAAACACTCAAGCTCGCGAACGCACTCAGTTGTTGATGGACTTGGCAAACAAACATGGTGGATTGGTAATTGGCACAGGCGACTTGTCGGAATTAGCTCTTGGTTGGGCTACATACAACGGCGACCACATGAGTATGTATGCTGTGAATGCCTCCATTCCAAAAACTTTGATTAGATATATGGTGCAATATGCAAGCGAAAATCAGATGGAAGAATCAGTACGCGAAAACTTATTGGATGTTATCGACACACCTGTTTCGCCTGAACTATTGCCTGCCACAGAAGATGGTAATATTGCTCAAATCACAGAAGATTTAGTAGGTCCATACGAATTGCACGATTTCTTCCTCTACTACACATTGCGTTGTGGTTTTTCGCCAGCAAAAATAGAATATCTTGCACAACGCACATTTGCCGACAAATATGACGATACTACAATAAACCATTGGCTCAGAACATTCTGTCGCCGATTCTTCAACCAACAATTCAAACGCAGTTGCATGCCTGATGGGCCAAAAGTGGGTTCGGTGTGTCTATCGCCTCGTGGCGATTGGCGCATGCCATCTGACGCATCGTCGCGCAGTTGGCAAAACCAATGCACTAAATAAATTATGAATTGTGCATTGTGCATTGTGAATTTTTTACTATCTTTGCAAAGTTTTTTATAGAATGCGCTAAATACACACTTTCAAGTAGTTATGTCAGACAAAAAGCCTAAAAAATATAAAGAATCATTCTTTAATTTGCATTTTACATCAACGGTAAGTATATCGTTGGTGTTGTTTATGATTGGACTTATCGTATCATTGTATCTTACAACACACTATTTCACCGTAAAAAGTAAAGAAAATATATCGCTATCTATAATTTTAAGCGATACGATTAGCGAATCTGATTTATTGCGTCTCGAACGCTATTTGAATGCAACAGAATATACAAAACAGACAGTATATATCAGTCGCGATAGTGCTCTAAAAGAACACATTGCAGCAATTGGAGAAGACCCATCAGAATTTTTAGGCTATAATCCACTTAGTGCATCGTTAGAAGTATTTCTTACATCAGAATATGCAAGTACGGATAGCATAAATAGTGTAATATTACCTCGTTTACAAATATTTAACGGTATAACAAATATTACATATCAAAAAGAGATGATTGAATTATTAAACAATAATGTCAATAAACTATCGCTAATTTTGTCACTTATTGCTTTAGTGATGCTATTCATCTCAATAGTTTTAATAAATAATACGATACGTCTATCGATATACTCTAAACGATTTATAATCAACACAATGCAATTGGTTGGTGCAAAAAATAGTTTTATCCGCCGCCCATTTGTAAATCGCTCATTGATTAACTCATTCATTGCTACATTCTTAGCATTACTTATGTTAGGTGGTTCGATTTATTTAGTTCAAATTCAAATTGGAACTACAATCAACATTTATCAATTAGAAATTATTATTCCTGTAGTCGTAATAATATTCTTCATTAGCCTAATAATAAACTATATAGCAACCGTAGCAACAGTCAATCGCTACCTACGCATGCGTACAGAACAATTATACTTTATCTAAAAAATATGAAAAATTTTGCTTTTACAAAAATCAACTACATTCTTATTGCAGTCTCAGTATTGTTAATCATTGTAGGCTTTGCTCTAATGGCTGGTAGTTCAACTACATCAGAATTTAATCCCGATGTATTCAGTTTCCGTCGTATAACACTTGCTCCAATTGTGTGTATGCTTGGCTTTTTCGGAATGATCATCGCTATTATGATAAAGAAAAAATGATAAAAGCTAAACACTGAAAGCTAAACCAAAAATCTTTATGACTTTGGTAATAAAATTTCATATTTCAACTTTCACATTCCAAATTTCAAATTAATTATGAATTGGTTAGAAGCATTATTACTTGGATTAGTGCAGGGGTTAACCGAATTTTTGCCTGTCAGCAGTAGCGGTCACCTCACTATAGGCCAAGAATTATTAAACTTAAATACATCGGCTGCCGATAATCTATTATTTACAGTGACAGTACACGCTGCCACTGTATTAAGTACAATAGTAATACTCTGGAAAGAAATCGAAGGACTATTCAAAGGCACATTCTTCACTAAAGAGTGGAACGACGATAAAACATACGTTGCCAAAATATTTCTCTCTATGATACCAGTGTTTGTGATTGGTATGTTTTTCAAAGACGAAGTTGAGGCTATTTTTGGTAGCGGACTATTGATTGTAGGATGTTGCTTATTGCTTACAGCAACATTACTTTCTTTTGCATATTATGCTAAACCTCGTCAAAAAGAGACTATATCTTACCGCGATGCGTTTATCATTGGTTTAGGACAAGCTATAGCAGTACTACCAGGTCTTTCTCGTTCAGGTACTACTATCGCCACAGGTCTTATTCTTGGCAACAAAAAAGAGAGTGTAGCTCAATTCTCATTTCTCATGGTGTTGATTCCTATTTTAGGAGAAACACTTTTGAACATAATTGATATGATTCAAGACCCATCGCTCGTTGGTGGAGTTGGCTTTGTACCATTAACAGTAGGATTCTTAGCAGCATTCTTATCAGGTTGCTTTGCTTGCAAATTTATGATTAACCTTGTCAAAAAAGGCAAACTCATCTATTTTGCTATCTATTGTGCAATCATAGGTGCCACAACTATCATATTTTCAATCTTATAACAAAATTGTGCATCTTGCATTGTAAATTGTACATTGATTCAAATGGATTTTATATCTGGAGAAATATTATATTTCAATAAGCCACTACATTGGACTTCGTTTGATGTAGTCAATCGCGTGCGTAGAATTTTATGTCGCACGTTAGATCAAAAGAAACTCAAAGTAGGACATGCAGGTACGCTTGATCCATTGGCAACTGGCGTAATGGTTCTCTGTACAGGCAAATCAACTAAACGCATCGAAGAGTTGCAATATGGAGTAAAAGAATATATTGCTACACTCCAACTCGGAGCCACTACCCCATCGTTTGACTTAGAGCATCCTATTGATAGAACATATCCAACCGAACATATCACACGTGAAAGAATAGATCAAACAATAAAGCGTTTTGTTGGAGAAATATGGCAAGTACCACCTGCATATTCGGCAGTAAAAATAGATGGTAAACGTGCTTTCGATTATGCTCGAAAAGGTCAAGAGGTAGAAATAAAACCAAAACTACTTGTAATTGATGATATTGAAGTGTTAAATTTCGATGAAGAGAATATGCAACTTACAATTCGCGTTGTTTGCAGTAAAGGTACTTATATTCGTGCTCTTGCTCGCGATATTGGCGAAGCTCTTCTCTCTGGAGCTCATCTTACGGCTCTACAACGCACACAAGTAGGCGACATTCGCCTCGAAGATTGTATGGAGGTAGAAGACTTCATAAAATGTATAGAAAATGGCATAATCAAACATGAGCCAAAAGAAGAAAAATGTAATATATTTTTAAATCGCTAAAATATGAAATTATCACAATTCAAATTCAAATTACCCGAAGAACAAATTGCTCAATATCCTTGTGCATACGAGTACGATGCTGATGGTAATATTGTTAAACGAGTAGAAGGTTTTGAGGCTCACCGCGATGAGTGTCGCCTTATGGTTCTCCACGCAAAATCTAATCGTATTGAACACAAAATATTCAAAGAACTTATTGAATATTTTGGTGATAAAGACTTGTTTGTTTTCAACGATACACAAGTATTCCCAGCTCTTATGCATGGTAATAAAGAGAAAACAAATGCTCTTATTGAGGTATTTTTGTTACGTGAGCTAAATCAACAATATCGTCTTTGGGATGTATTAGTTGAGCCTGCTCGTAAAATTCGCGTTGGTAATAAATTATATTTTGGTGCTGATAACTCGATGGTCGCTGAAGTTATTGACAATACTACTTCACGTGGACGTACTGTTCGTTTCTTGTACGATGGCACACACGAAGAGTTCAAACGTGATCTGTTCGCACTCGGAAACACACCACTTCCTAGTCATATCAAAAGAAAATCAGAAGCCGATGATGCAGAACGCTACCAATGTATTTTTGCAAAAAATGAAGGTGCAGTAGTAATGCCTGCAGCAGGAGCTAATTTCTCTCGCGAACTCATGAAACGTCTTGAAATTCGTGGTGCAGAATTTACCTACGTTACACTTCATGCGTCTCTCGGCATGTTCCGCGAAATCGACGTAGAAGACCTTACTAAACACAAAGCTGACTCTGAACAAATGGAGGTAACAGAAGAGGCAAGCAAAGTATTCAACGCAGCATCTGCCCGCGAAAGCAAAATTTGTGCTGTCGGCACAACTACTCTTCGTGCTCTCGAAACTGCATCTACTGCTAATGGCGAAATCAAACCGTTCGAAGGCTGGACCAACCGTTTTATTTTCCCTCCTTATCAATTCACAACAGCCAATTGCTTAATTTCAAACTTCCAACTACCATATAGTATGATGCTTATGAATCAAGCTTCTTTTGGTGGTTACGAACAAGTAATGAATGCCTACGACGTTGCTCTCAAAGAAGGCTATCGTTTCGGTTTCTATGGCGATGCACTTCTCATTCTCCCTGATTAAAACATTATTACGACAATAAACAAAAACGCCCAAAAGCAGATGTGCTTTTGGGCGTTTTACATATTTAACCAATATTCGCAAATATTACTGTGACACAATATCAAGTTTATCTGTTTTTAAACGAACCTTTAACCACTCGGAAAGATGTCGGTATTCTTCTTTGGTTGGGGGCTGTATCCACGTAATATTAAGAGTTGGAACTGTGTCAGTAGAGTTATTTTTTACATCAAACTTAACAGCATTTGCCATAGCAATGTCATGAATATAAGGATACAAAATAGTAAGTTCTTGTGCAAGTTGCACTGCTGTTACTTCTGATTGTTTTTGCTCTAAACGTATCTGCCTACGCAACTCTCTTATTAACGAATCTTTTTGCTCAATGGTCCGTTCTTTATCTTCTATAAAATTTTGCAACATTTTTGCTTGAGTATCAATATCAAGCGATGCTCCGCCTGCTTGACGGATTGTTAGTTTTGTGTTTTTCAAGCCCATCTCTTCCATACGCTTTTGAAGTACGGCAACTTGCTCAGATGAAAGAGATTCACCTATAAGCGAAAGTGTTATTTCGTTGCCTTTACGTGAAAAGGTGCGTTGCTGACTTATTATCTGCACATTTTGCATTATAGGATTGGTTTGTATGTCGTTGACATACTTTATTGCATTGTTGTCGAAAGATGTTTCGCGCACTACGTTGAAAGCAATGAATATAGATGGTACTACGACTACGATGGTAAACAGCGCTATACTACGATGGACTTTACGTTCGGTGGCTTCGTCGAGAAATTCCTTGCGAGGGAAATGAAGATAACGCACCATAAGATAAGTGGCCAAGGCAATGAAAAAAGCATTAATAAAAAAGAGATAAAAAGCTCCGAAGAAATAAATTAACTGTCCAGTGCCAAGTCCGTAACCTGCGGTGCAAAGTGGTGGCATAAGTGCCGTAGCAATTGCCACACCGCTAACTACGGTTATTTTTTCTTGTTTCCGCGATGAGGCCAATATACCAGCCATACCTCCAAAGAAGGCGATGAATACGTCATAGATGGTTGGTTTGGTACGTGCCAATAATTCGGATTGTGCATCGCTAAGTGGTGATATCAAGAAATAAAAAGATGATGCTACGAGCGATATAGCAATCATTATAAAGAGATTTTTTAATGATTTGCGCAAAAGCTCGCCATCAGAGATACCTATTGATAGACCGAGCCCCATGATAGGCCCCATAAGAGGAGAAATCAACATGGCTCCAATGATGACTGCGGTGGAATTGACATTCAAACCTACAGATGCTATGATGATTGCAAAAAAGAGCACCCACACGTTGTCGGCACGAAACTCCACGCCTTTGGTAATATTGGCAATTGTTGTTTCAGAATCGGTATCTTCGGATATACTCGCAAGGGACTTGATGTATGCCCATATTTCTTTTAATATCAATAATAATCTCTCCTTCATATATATATGAATTTTAGCAACGAATAGCGAATCTTTAATAGTATAATGTTTATTCAAATTCGGCTATGGTATTAATTATTTCATCGGCAGAGAGGCGCATTGCGTATGGAGCTGCAAGAAGGTTATTGAGCGGAATAAGTGCATATTTACCAAAAGCACTATTACCAGCCGCATCAAGGCGCGGACCGTATGTTGTAAATGCACCTCGACCAGGATCTATATTAATAATCAATCCCCCAACTCCACTTTTACACGACAATGCACGCACCCCTGCAGCAAGAAGTGAAATTTCACCCGTACGCTCATAAAGTCCATAAGAATTCATTGCATTAATAGCACGTACTATATGATTTTCTGATATAACTTGTTCGCCATCAATTTTTCCACCACGCGCAAGAACGACACAAGCCTGCGTAATTTCGGCTGGAGTAACACCAATCGCACACGCTCGAGTATAATTATCCAAGGCTCTCATACCATCCGCAATAGTTGCAAAACGCCCCGTAGCGACTAAACGCATAGCTATAGCACGATTGTTGGCATTAGTCGCCATCTCTGACAAATAGACATCCTCCAAAACAGAAAGATACGAATTTCCCGTTAAACGACGCATAAATACAAGAAAATCATCAAAATGTGCAATTGCACCAGAACTACTAATAGCTCCGGCATTATTAAGCGGATGACCAGGACGAGACTTATGACTCTCTGGTTGAAGCACAGCATCAGTATTAAAATGCATAGCTGTTGGCTCAATATAAGATATATCGCTAGGAGCTAAACCTTGTTGCAAAGCATAGATATAAAGAAATGGTTTTACAACCGATTGTATTGACACTTTGACATCCACCCCATTACCTACCGCAATCATATCACCTTGCAAATCACCAATAACTATTGCCGATTTATCAGGATCAACATTAGCCAACTCTGGTATATAACTCGCCAACTCCCCCTCTACTGAATACGATTTAGCCCACTCATAAATTTGATTTATAATATTAGTTGTAATACCCATATCACCCAATGAAAGTGTCAAAGGTACACGCTTTTGATTATCAAGAATCTGCTGTAAAAGTTGTCTTTGCATAATACTGATACAAATAATTAAAATTAAAACATCGACTCAATTATATCATCAGAAAGAATATTTGTTATTTTACGACCATCTGGTGCATTATTAGAATTAGATGAAGCAAAAAGTTGCGCCAATAAAGAATTACGCTCTTCTATGGTCATTCCACGATTCACTCGAAGTCGCGATTCGCTTTGAGATATAATATTTGCTATAATTTGATGTAATGTTTTAGTAACATCACACCCACTTATTTTTATTTCACCTATAATATTTTCTATTATTTTAATTACGTCCGCCCCCTCACTAAGCATTGCAGGCACACCCTCTATACGATACATAGATTTACCAAACTCTGCTATTTCAAAACCTACAGCTTTAAGTTCTAACTCAATCTCTGTAAACAAGCATTTATCCTCTAACGATAGCTCTAACACTTCTGGAAAAAGTAATTTTTGACTGGCTCCACTATTTTTTTCTACCTGCATCAATAAACTATCATAATAAATTCGAGCAAAGGCACGTTGCACATTTATAATCATAAGACCCGATTTCATCTGCACACAGAGGTAACGATTTTTATAAAGAAGAGAATCATCGGAAGTTGAGAGTTGTGAACTGAATGTTGAAGATTTAACATCTTCTAATTCAAAAATCGAAGGACTTTGCATTTTTCCACTCTTCACTCCTAACTCCTCACTCCTAACTTCAAAAAGTTCTTTCCAATTGCGAGAAGCAGAATTAGGTTGTGGTTTATAACTACTACTGCCACTACTAAAAGGATTATAATCGGGATTGAATGTCACTTTTGGCATTTCAGGTTTAATGCCTGTGCTCGTTGCTACTGGGATATTAATGCTATCGGTCGTATCAAAATCAATAGACGGAACTACATTAAATTTACCTAATGCCTCCTTGACTGCTATTGAAATAATACTCCATATTTCACGCTCGTTTTCGAACTTAATTTCTGTTTTGGTTGGGTGGATATTGACATCTATTGTGGATGGATCGACTTCGAGATTGAGAAAAAATTGAGGAGCATCATCGGCAGAAATCATACGTTCGTAGGCCTGCATAACAGCCCGACGAAAATATGGATGATTCATATATCTGCCGTTAACAAAAAAGAATTGTTGCGGATTACGACTTGCCGACTGAGGTGTGCCAACGTAACCCACAAGTTTGACTAATGTAGTATCAACCTCAACATTAACAAGTTGCTGTGATATATTGCGTACCTTACGACCACACAAAGCTACTATTCTTTGCTTAAATGAAGCTATTGGCAAATCATAAATCAAATCATCTCCATTATAAAGTTGAAAAGCAATATCAGGATGAGCCAATACTATACGCGACATCTCTTGCAGAATATTGCGCATCTCAGTTTCATCACTTTTAAGAAATTTACGACGTGCTGGAACATTAAAAAAGAGATTTTTAACTAAAAACTGAGTACCAACTGCACATTGTGCCATCTCTTGTCGCAAAAGTTTTGACCCCTCGATTTCGATAAAAGTACCCAATTCATCCTCTTTACGACGAGTACGCAACTCAACTTGAGCCACAGCTGCAATTGACGCCAATGCCTCACCACGAAAACCCATTGTAGTAAGTGCAAAGAGGTCAGCAGATTGCTGTATTTTACTCGTCGCATGACGCTCAAACGCTAATCGAGCATCAGTAGGACTCATACCCTTACCATCATCAATAACCAAAATAGACGTACGCCCCGCCGCTTTGATTACAACCTTAACCAAAGTAGCCCCAGCATCAATAGAATTTTCAACAAGTTCTTTTATAACAGATGCTGGCCGTTGAATAACCTCACCCGCAGCAATTTGATTAGCTACAGAATCCGGTAAAAGATGAATTATATCCACTTATGAATTGAGAATTGAGAATTAAGAGTTGAGAATTGAAAATTGAGAATTTTTGCTATAATCGAAAGCAGAACCAAACATGTTTGAGTTATGCCGAACGTAGCAAAAATCACGACTGAAAGGAGTAATTAATAATAAACATTACGGCATCATTCGTCTTACGACTTACGACTTATTACTAATTTTAACTATTAAAATAGTGCAAGAAAATCACCCGAAGTAGCAATTATATAAGCGGCGAATAACAATGATGCGATGATAATAATTATACTACGAGCTGTTTTCATACGACGATCACGAGCTAATTCATCACGTGCTGGAACATCATCCGCATCAAACATACCTCGACGAAATGAGCCTCGACGAATTGATGTCACAAATGGTTTATCTTCATTATTCAATCCTAACTCTTTATTCACACGAACATCACGTTCTTCACGCTCCTCTTTTTCGGGATTGTAATAAATATTTTTATGAACAAAACGACGAGGTTTTGGTGTCCTAAAAAATACTATTTTCATATTTTATAATTTAGATATTTACTTCATTTTACTTACAATGTTTGCCACACTCAACAAATTAAGTAAACTTAATAGCTTTCGTTTATCTCAAAAGTTGTAACTAATAACAATATTTATCAAATGTATTTTTTACCATATTTTTCTTCAGCATCTTTTACATACTGACGAATTTTAGCCTCTTCATCTTTTTTACAAATAAGCAAAACCCCATTATCTCGAGCCACAAGATAACCTTCAAGTCCCTCAATTACCGCCAACTCACCATCAGGCAATGCAATCATATTATTTTTAGCATTATAAAGCATTGCTTCACATTTAGCAACTGCATTACCACCAGCATCTTTAGGCGTAAGCTCATGAAGCGAACTCCAAGTACCCAAATCACTCCAACCAAAATCAGCCAACATAACATAAACATTGTCAGCCTTTTCCATAATGCCATAGTCTATCGAAATATTAGGACACTGAGGGTATATACGATTTATGAATTCTTGTTCTTTATCAGTACCATACACATCATCACCCTCTGCAAATTTATCTGCCACTTCCGACAAATGTTGATTAAACTGCTCAATAATCACATCTGCACGCCAAAGAAACATACCCGAATTCCAAGCAAATTCACCAGAAGCAAGAAATACTTTTGCCATTTCTAAATTAGGTTTTTCAGTGAAAGTCTTCACCTTACGCAAATCATCACCACCTTTACCCAATTGAATATAACCATAACCCGTTTCTGGTCGTGTCGGCTTCATTCCCAATGTAAGCAAAGCATCATTATTTGCCACAAAACGCAATCCTTCAATTATTACACGCTGAAACTCTTTCTCATTTGTAATCAAATGATCCGACGGCAACACCACAATATTAGCCTTCGGATTTTGCTTGCGAATACAATATACAGCGTATGCAATGCACGGAGCTGTATTACGGCGCATAGGTTCAAGCAACACTTGATTTTCCTCTAACTCAGGCAATTGATCTAATATTGTTTCTTTGTAAATTTTGTTTGTAACAACAAAAACATTTGATGCAGGAACTATTCCATCCAAACGCTCGTATGTCATACGCAAAAGCGAACGCCCCGTACCAAAAAAGTCAAGAAATTGTTTTGGTTTCTCGTTGGTGCTAAAAGGCCAAAAACGACTCCCCACACCACCGGCCATTATTATACAATAGTTGTTTTTCATATATTTAGATATTAGATATTTAAATATTCAGTAACGAATAGCAAAACCATTCTCTATGTTTAATATTTTATTTATTTTTTATGTTTGCAAAGATACAAAAAAAAATGCGATTACTCTTATTAAATTCATAAAATATTTTAGACATTCACTCATTCACAAAATATATTCTCTCACAATTTTTTCGATAGCTTTCTCACTACCCTCTTTACCATTTATTTTGAGTGTACGATATATCATTGATTTTCGTTGATAATAGTAATTATGTGTTATATTCATTACACATAGTTTTATACTCAATAAAAAAATATTAAACCAAATAAAAATTTATAAATATTTTTTACTATCTTTGCATTGATATGAACAATATTTTTGCAGACATAATCATACCCTTGCCATTATCGCAAACTTACACCTACAGCATTCCTAAAGAAATAGAGAATCAAATTGCTGTAGGAATGAGAGTTATTGTGCATTTTGGAACTAACAAATTTTATACTGGCATTGTTGCAAACATCCATTCTAATCACCCTGCGTACGATAAAATTAAACCTATTTCGGAAATCATTGACGACAAACCCATCTTATTACCATCTCAACTACAATTATGGAACTTTATTAGCCAATATTATCAATCTGCATTAGGTGACGTGTATAAAACAGCTTTACCTTCAGGTCTAAAAATAGAAAATGAATCAATAATAGAACTCATACCAGAAATATTAGAGAGAAAAAACGAAAAGCAAAATATAAAAATATCAAAATGGGAAGAAAAAATTATTGATATACTTAATGATGGCAAAACTCATAAAATCACAGATTTTACTACATCTCAACTCAAACATATAAAGCACTTAATAGACATCGGCATCATTGCAAAAACCGATAAAATCAACGATAACTATAAACCTAAATTCACAGATTTTATCACTATAAATCCACTATACAAAGAAAATATAGAGGAAGCTTTGTCGCTCACAAAAGGGGCTAAAAAACAGAAAGAATTGATTGAGAAATATATGGCTCTGACCAACTGCCAGCCTATACAAAAACAATCGCTATTAGAAACGACAGGAATAGCGTCATCAATACTGAAACAACTAATAGACAAAGATATATTACAAGTAGAGAAACACCGTTGTTACCGCATCGATACTACATCTAATATCACATCGGAAGCACACAAACTGACATATGCTCAACAATATGCCTATGAAGAGATTAAATCAGGATTCGAAACTCATCAAAGTGTATTGCTACACGGTGTTACATCAAGCGGAAAAACCGAGATATACATCCAATTAATAAAAGATTGTATTGCACAAGGAAAGCAAGTGCTTATGCTTGTACCCGAAGCGGGACTTACTCAACAATTAGCAAACCGCATGAAGCAATTTTTCGGAGGCAAAATGGGTATTTTTCACTCTTTCTGTAGCAGTTATGAGCGAGTCGAAACCTATCAACACCAATTATCCGACAATCCGTATCAGCTAATATTGGGTGTGCGCTCGTCTGTATTCCTACCATTTAAAAACTTAGGACTCATCATTATCGACGAAGAACACGATTTGGGCTACAAACAAATCGAACCCGCCCCTCGCTATCATGCCCGCGATGTTGCAACGTATTTAGCCCGACTACATAGAGCTAAAACCCTATTAGGCAGTGCTACCCCTGCAATAGAAACATACGCCAATTGCTACAACGGCAAATATAAATTAGTAGAACTCAACGAAAGATACGGTCAAGTAGCTCTGCCTCAAGTGCAATTAATCGACATCAAAGAGTGCTACCGAAAAAAACAAATGAAGGGCCACTTCTCGCTCGAAATGATTGAACAAATAAAAAACTGCATCAATTCGGGCAGACAAGTGATTTTATTCCAAAATCGCCGTGGTTTTGCTCCTTATATGAAATGTCCACAATGCGGATATGTGCCTAAATGCCCTAATTGCGATGTAAGTCTTACCTACCACCGCCTCAATAACACATTGACTTGTCACTATTGTGGTCACACTGAGTCAGTGCATAATGCACAACAACCTATCAACTATCAACTATCAACTATCAACTCTTTCTGCCCACAATGTAAAGAAAGTATATTATCTCCTCAAGGCTTTGGTACTGAACAGATAGAGGAAGAGATAAGAGTATTGTTTCCTGACTTTCGAGTAGCACGATTGGACCTTGATACTTCGCGTTCGATTAAATCGTTCGATTCAATTGTAGGTGCATTTCAAAATCATGAAGTTGATATATTGATTGGTACTCAGATGATTGCCAAAGGTTTGGATTTTAACAATGTTGGATTGGTAGGAATTCTCAATGCAGACAACTTATTGCATCACCCCGATTTTAGAGCATACGAACGTGCATATCAATTATTAGTACAAGTGTCGGGACGAACAGGACGCAGAACTGAACAAGGCAAAGTGCTTATTCAAACCTATCAACCAGAAAATCCTATATTCACCCAAATAATAAAAAATGATTATCAAGGATTCTTCTACCAAGATATGACCGAACGACATGCATTCCACTACCCTCCGTATGTAAAACTTATTCGCATCATAATCAGACATGTAGATTTCGACATCTGTAATCGTGCTGCTAATTTATTAGCAAACAAACTGAAATTACAACTAAAAAATCGAATATTAGGCCCCGATATACCATCTATAGGACGAATACAAAACAAATACATTAAACAAATATTAGTTAAAATAGAACTCTCAGCTCCTATACATCAAGCTAAACAAATAATACAAAACGAAATACAAGGAGTAGCATCTCAACGGCCATACAATACTGCACAATTCCAATTAGATGTTGATCCAACATAAAAACAAAGGATGAATCAAAATTCAAATTTGACTCATCCTTTATTTTTATAAAATTGACATCTATATCAAAAACCACTATTTCTTAGGTTGTTCTTTACCTTGTGGTTTTGCTATCGCATCGCGCATTTGAGTATCCGCCTCAATGTTTTTCATACGATAATAATCCATAATGCCAAGATTACCATTACGGAATGCTTCTGCCATAGCACGTGGCACTTCTGCCTCTGCTTCAATAACCAATGCTTTTGCCTCTTGAGCTTTGGCTTTCATCTCTTGTTCAAGAGCAATAGCCATCGCACGACGCTCTTCTGCGCGAGCTTGAGCTATATTTTTGTCAGCTTCAGCTTGGTCAATTTGAAGTGCAGCTCCGATATTTTTACCAACATCAACATCGGCAATATCAATTGACAAAATTTCAAATGCAGTTCCTGCATCCAAACCTTTACTCAACACAAGTTTTGAAATAGAATCAGGATTTTCAAGCACTTGTTTATGTGTTTCACAACTACCGATTGAAGAAACAATACCTTCACCTACACGAGCAAGAATTGTATCTTCACCAGCACCACCCACAAGTTGACGAATGTTTGCACGTACAGTCACACGCGCTTTTGCCAAAAGTTGAATACCATCTTTTGCAACTGACGATACAACTGGCGAATCAATCACTTTTGGGTTGACCGACATTTGAACAGCCTCAAACACATCACGACCTGCAAGGTCAATTGCAGTAGCTGTTTTAAATGAAAGTTCGATATTTGCTTTTGCAGCAGATACCAATGCATGAACAACACGAACAACATGTCCGCCCGCAAGATAGTGAGCCTCAAGGTCGTCACGAGTAATATCAGTCAAACCTGCTTTGCGAGCCTCAATCATTGCATTCACAATAGTAGATGGCGTAACCTTACGAATACGCATCAAAAAGAGTTGAATGAGAGAAATTCTCACACCCGATACTCTGGCTGTAAGCCACAAACCAAAAGGTACGTAGTAAAGGAAAATTATCAAAAGGATAAGCACCAATACAATACCTGAAATCGTTAAAATTGTCATAGTAATTAGTATTTAATGATTAGTTAGTAGTTAATAATTAGCAATCTAGAAATTAAAAATTAGATTTAATTCTCAACTCTCAATTCCCCCCACAACCAAAACATTCCCCTCTATCTCGACCACTTCAATCTCCACTCCTCTATCAAGGAACCCTTCGCGAAATTTCGCTTCATACTCTTCGCCATTCACAAGCACTTTGCCCATAGGTGCAAGGCGTGAAAGTGTAACTCCTTTATCTCCAACCGCCACTTTCGACATATCGTACAGATTGTCAGACTCCAACTCTTTATCTAAAGCCATTTTATCAAGTGGTTTACCTTTTATAAAATAAACAATAGCTATCAATAAAACAACTATAGACACAGCCACAACAATCCACCCTATGGTAGTTCCTAATTTTGCAAAAGCATACCAAATTCCTGCCCCAGTAAACAATGTTCCAACAATCCCTCCAATTGATACTCCTGGCAAAAAGAATATTTCAAGAATAAAAAAAGCTATTCCCAAAACAACAAATGTTATTACTAAAATCAAATCCATAATATTTAATACCTCATACCTAATTGTTTTATTTCTTCTCTACGTGTTTGAAGTATATATTCATCCACTAAATCTTTATATTTACGAACCTCTGCTTCAAGTTCCAAAATCTCAACACGCAATATAGACTGATCTTCTTCTACGTCCGAAAAGAAAAACTCACGACGCTTACCCTCCAATAATTTAGTCAATGTTGACAAACGTTTATCTGCCTCTTGTGCTTTGACATACAAAGCCTTAGCCTCTTCACTTTTGAATTGAGCCATACGTGTATAAACTATTCCATCATTTACAAAAAAATTTATTTCCGACTCTTGTTTTTCTATCTCTGCTGCCTCTTTTTCATCCTCTTCCGTTGTCAATTTTGCTTTACGATAAACCTTCATTTGCGCAGCCTGACGCTTATATTCTAAATCTTCTGTCTTAATCAAAAGTTTCTCATCATTTGGCATAAATTCATAAACAACAACAGTATCTGGATGCTGAAATCTATCAGTTGCAAACCAACCAATATGTGTCAACTCATCAAATACATAAAGATAATCATTTGCAGGCGAATTAAAAGGCATACCAATGTTCACTGGCTCAGAATAATCATTAATCGTACTATTATAACGAGTCAAAAATATATCATATCCTCCCAACGAATTATGTCCCTCTGACGCAAAATACAATGTAACTCCATCTGGCAATTCAAATGGAAAGTTCTCATCTTCTGGAGTATTAAGCACTGACGACAAATTCACTGCCTCACTCCAACCATCTACCAAACGATAAGACACATTCAAATCTAATTGGTCACCATGCACCTCATTAGCAAACATCATTTTATCGCCTCGTCCTGTATAATAAACTCCCTGTGGCTGTTCTGTAGGCATCCCATACACCTCATAATATAAATCCAATTTACCTAAATCTCGTGGCAAACGATACGCAGAAAGAAAATGTTGTTTATGCACTTTCACACTATCAATCACAGCAATATCTTCCACTCTATCAATCATGCTTGCACCTAAATTCGACTTTAAATATTTTAATTGATATATACTTAACAAACTATCTTGCTCTTCTCCTAAACTCTCAATATAAGAAGAATATGCCGCAGTTGCCTCATCAAAACGATATTGACTAAAATATATATCCCCTAAAAAAGCATTTGACTTTTTAATATCTTTTTTTGCTGCCACTTCAAACAACAAAAGAGATTCTTCATAACGCTCCATTTCAAACAGACATCTAGCCACTTGATATTTCAACAAATAATCTTTCGGATATTGGTTCATCAATTTAACATACACTTCATAAGCCTCCAAATAACGTCCCTCATTAAAAAGAAATTCTCCATCTCGTCGTGTTTGAGCCACTACATCAATGCACAATACACAATGTACAATGCACAATAATACAATCACAATCTTTTTCATTCTTAATTATTCATTCTTAATTATTAATTTCTCATTCCTCATTAAAATATATAGTTAGCCCCATCAAACGCCGCATGAGTATTTGGAAATATAGCTCTAGCCTCATCCAAAAAAGGTTTCGAATCTGTATATCGAGCTGAATAATGTCCTATTATCAATTGTTTAACCTCTGCTTTTTTAGCCAATGTCGCTGCCTGTGCCGCACTACTATGCAATGTTGCCTTTATCCTTGCCGCATCCTCACTCAAAAATGTCGATTCATGATACAGACAATCTACTCCATGTATCAAATCCAAATGTTTCTCCGTATATGCCGTATCCGACATATAAGCAAATCGCTTAGGCGGTGTCGGGTCTGTTGTCAATCTATGATTTGGCACTACCTCTCCATCTGGAGTAACAAAATCTGCACCAGCTTTTATTGCCCTATACTGAATCATCGGCACCTCATACGCATCCAACATCTTTTTCACCAAATGTCTCTCTGTCGGCTTCTCTTCAAACAAAAAACCACTCGATGGCACTCTATGTTTCAATGGCAAAGTCGTAATCTTCACAGTCTTATCATCATATATCACCTCTCTTTTGTATGGATCAAACGACTCAAATTTCACCTCAAACGGAAACTCCGAACAGAAATATTTAACCTGCGGAGCAAGCAACACCTCCAAATCAGGATGTGAATGAATTGTAATATCTGCCGTACGACCAAGCATACCAAGCGTAGAAATCAAACCTATCAACCCAAAACAATGGTCTCCATGCAAATGACTAATAAATATATGATTCAATCGCGCTGTATGTACACAGTTTTGTCGCATCCTTATCTGCGCACCCTCACCACAATCTATCATAAACTGCTTATTCCTCATCTCCAACACCTGCGACGTATGAAAGGCATCACCCCTAGGCAACGCCGATCCCGAACCCAATATCGTCAATTTCAATTCACTCATTTTGTAGATATTTAGTAGCGAGTAACGAGTAGCTAGACTTATTCCCTACTCCCTACTCCCTACTCCCTACTCCCTACTCCTTACTCCCTACTCCTTACTCCCTAATCAAAACCCACGCATCAGGAAATTGCTCTCTAATTCCTTCAATTTTTGTTTTAGCCTCTTTGTAGGTATCATACGTCATCAGCAACACACGATACATACCCCTCTCATTTCTCACAATAATCGGCTCATACTGAGGCTTCATCTGCGACTGCAAACGAAGCGCATTATCTTTATTACCAAACGAACCAATCACAACATGATATTTCTTCAACACCACAACATCTTTTTGTTCCTCAATCACCTCAAACTTCTCTGCACGAGTCACCTCTTTCTCCTCTACTATAGGAGCAGGAACTGGCGCAGGTTCTGGCGCAACAACAGGTGTTGGCACAAACACTGGTTCCTTAACCGTTTCTTGCTTAGGTGCCACCTCTTTTTCCTCTACTTCACGCACCACAGGTGCTGGCGTTGGAGCCACATCCGGCTTTTTCTCATTCTGTTTCTCCAATTCCTCAACCATAATACGACCTTTTGCACGCTGATATGCACCTGGCGCATCCTGTATCTTACAACTTGTAAACATCACTAACACAGACGATACAACTACCAAAATTACTAATTTCGCTTTCATTTCTAATACATTTATTTATAATATGCAAAAATACTCATTTTAATTCATAAATCATAATTTTTTCAATACTTTTTTATAAAAAAAATCAGCAAGACCCACAAAAGCCTCACCGATTCTTCATTTACTATCTGTAATCTGTAATCTAGATCACCACCTTTTCCACTTCTCCAGCAATAGTCACCAAATAAACCTCTCGTGGCAAATTCAAAGCCGATTGTCATCCCGAATAAATGCTCTTTCTCCACTCGAAGTTACACTATATTCGACACCATTATAGGTAATTTCTAATGTAATTGTGATTTCTGATTGAGTGTAACCTGCATAATTTTCATCCCACCTGTCTCCATCATGAGTTACTTCTACAGTTTTGTTTTCGATGTCAAGATTGTAGTAAATACCATCAATTTCGGAATCACAGGCAAATGCTATTGTTGCACTGCACAACAATGCAATCAATAAAAGGTAAAATTTCTTTACAATAGTTAGAATTTTTAAGTTAATACATTAAGTTGATTATAATCAATCATTTATTCAAAATATACAAATAAAAACCTCTACCTACCCTTACCATACCTTCAAGCAACCTGTGCCGTAGAAAACCGTCAAAAAGCGAAAGCAGAAAATGTTGTACATTTTATGCTGAGCGCACCATTCGGTTCACGAACGAAGTAAGTAAACCGTCAAAAAGCGAAGGCAGAAAATGTTGTACATTTTATGCTGAACCAGGCTAAAAAAACTAGATAGCGAAGCGTCTAAACCTTCTATATGTTCTAGAAACATCACACTCCTCGAAAAATCCAGAATATCAGGCATCTCCAAAATATCTATATACCCACACAAAAACACCTCTTTCTATCTCCCTATTTTCAACTAAACTAAAGAAGCCCCCCATACTCCACCATAACTATAATATAGGATAAATACACCATAACCATATCTACAAAAATAGCCAAAAATATTCCTCCCTTTCATTTTTTTTACTACCTTTGCATTAAGAAAATCAAACTCTCTAATCTATAAACACTAATCTATAAACTTTTTGTATTTCAATGACTAATGCAATAAAACCTCGTCTTTTCACTGGCAGTTATTGGGCTATATTAGGAGCCAATTTTATGCTTTTTTTTGCATTTTATCTCATTATGCCTATTCTTCCTTTCTACCTTAAGGAGATTTTCAATACACCCAACTCACTCATCGGCATCATCCTGGCTTGCTACACGGTTGCTGCTCTCACCATCCGCCCTTTTGCTGGCTATCTACTCGATGCTATGGCACGCAAACCGCTCTATGTTGCCACTTTCTTCTTCTTTGTCCTATTTTTTGGGGGCTACATAGTTTCTATATCGCTATTTATGGTCATCATTGTCCGTGCTCTTCAAGGTCTAATGTTTGGCATCGTCACTGTTGCGGGCAACACCGTTGTCATCGACATCATGCCGTCCGAGCGTCGTGGCGAAGGTCTTGGCTATTACGGCCTTGCCAACAACATCGCTATGGCTTTTGGTCCCATGGTCGGACTTTTTCTTCACGACTATTTCTCGTTCAACACTATCTTTGCCATCGCTATTCTCACTGGCACCATAGGTCTCATTCTTGCCGCTTGCGTACACACTAAACAAAAACCACCGGTCAAACGCCCACCTATCTCTCTCGACCGCTTCTTACTCATCAAAGGCCTCCCTGCCGGATTGGCTCTACTCTTACTATCAGTGCCTTACGGCATCACATCCAGCTACATCGCCGTATATGC
>JAZLDO010000061.1:0-14242 GCA_045614825.1 Candidatus Aphodosoma sp.
ATCCTACTGCTGATCAAACTGATGAATCTGTATTAAATCTTACTGTTGCTGGTACAAAAGATGCAATATGTATGGTTGAGGCTGGTGCTCAAGAGTTAAGTGAAAAAATAATGCTTGAGGCTTTGATGTTTGCACATAAAAATATCAAAAACGCGAAAAATAGCCTCCTGTATGGGGGCTATTTTTATTAGCAAAGGATATAGTTTGTGTGTTTTTTTGTGGTAAAGTTTTGTTTTTTTTGAAATTGTTTTTGAATTATTTTCTTGATTATCAGTTTGTAATTTGTGTTGTAAAAAAACATTTTGAAAAATATTATATTTTTGCTTGTTAATTTGTAAAAAAGTTGTACCTTTGCATCCGGTAAGTCCTACACGACCAGCTCCCTTTGAACTCCCCCAGGACTTGACCGTAGCAAGGGTAGGAGGTTGTAGCGGTGCGATGTAGGTAGCTTACCTTTTTTATATAATTTGCCTCTTTAGCTCAGTTGGCCAGAGCACGTGATTTGTAATCTCGGGGTCGTTGGTTCGAATCCGACAAGAGGCTCAAAAAAGGCGATAAACTGTAGAAGTTTTTCGTTATTTGCTGAAAGTATAATTTGCCTCTTTAGCTCAGTTGGCCAGAGCACGTGATTTGTAATCTCGGGGTCGTTGGTTCGAATCCGACAAGAGGCTCGAAAGAGAGTGATAGACTGCAGAAGTTTATCACTCTCTTTTTTTGTAAAATTAAAAGCGAAGTTAAAATTTCTATTTGCTTATTGATTATGTAGGAGTTTTTTTAAATATTTGTTTTGTATTAAAAAAAATAATTCTTACCTTTGCAGAGTTGATATGAGGTGTGTGTTGATTTATGCGTTAAATTTTTTGTAAATTAAAATGTAGTAATGATTACTCTCTCTCTCTCTCTCTCACTCTCTCTACAAATAAAGGGATTTTACGCATTTTTATAGTATAGATATGCAGAATTGATTTGGTGGAAATTTTTCTATCGATCAGTTCTGTTTTTGTTTTTTTCTGAAATAATTATTTAAAAAAGGAGGTATAATATGAAAAAAGTATTACTATTGTTGTCTTTTGCTATTTTAGGCGTTGGTAGTTTATGTGCTGAAATGTCGTTGGTGGTAAAACCTTTGTCGGGAACTCAATCTGTAACGGCACTTGCTAAAATGGGTAAGGTGGTTTATAGTGACGATTATTTGATTGTATATGATAATGATGGTAGCGTTGTTTATCGTGCATCTTTTAGTGAGGTACAACACGTACGCTATTCTGATGAAGCAGGTCAAGAGACTCCTGTAGATGTTGAATCAAATGACGAATCAATGTCGGTAGTGGCATATCCTAATCCAACTTCAGATGTTTTGCATGTTAATAATGCCGATGGTGATTGTGTTAGACTATATTCGGTAGAAGGTCGTTTGTTGGAAATTGTTCAACTTAATGATGGCAGTGTGTCTATTGATCTGTCAGACTATTCGGCTGGTACTTATGTGCTTATTTCAGGCAATAAAGTTTTTAATGTTATTAAACGATAAATACGATATTGTTTAGATTTTTAATAGATTGAATTATAAATAATTAAAACATATGATATTATGAAAAAGATCTTTTTATTACTGGCTATTGCTACATTTAGTTTGTTGACAATGGCGCAGACTAATCAAATTGTATGGAATAATGGACAATTGCTTTATGGTACACCTATAGAGACAATCGATAGTTTGACTTATGGCGAAATGAATGAGATTGATACATTTCATCTTATTTTGCCGCGTACGATTATAAAAATAGTCTATGACACTGTTTATGTGCATGATACAATTTATACAGAGAACGTTGATAACCCAAATAACCCAAATAATCCTTCTGTGGTGTATCCAGATGGAGCTATAGCAGGATTGTTTTCGATATCGGCAGATAAGCAAGTTTGTTTTTCTCAAGGTAATCTAAAGTATCAAGTTTCTACTAATACGTGGAGTTTTGCTGATGAGCAATATGATATGGTGTATAAAGTGAATGGTAAAATTGATAGTGTTTATGATGTAGTAGATCTTTTTGGTTGGGCTACATCAGGTTATGGTGATTTTTCTCCAGCACTTACAAGTACCAATCCACAACACTATCCTTTGAAATTTGAAGAAAAAGATATTGTTGGTACTAATTATGATTGGGGGTATAATGCTATTTCAAATGGAGGCAATCAATCTGGCTTGTGGCGTGTGCTTTCGGCTGATGAATGGGATTATTTGTTTAATGGTCGTGAAAATGCTGCTAATTTGTATGCTCAGGCTATGATAGATTCTATAGAAGGTATGATTTTATTGCCAGACGGATGTATAGTGCCTAGTGATATTGCTTTTACAACTACAATTCTTGGTTGGGAAACAAACAAATACACCGTTGAAGAGTGGAAAAAATTAGAGGCATTTGGAGCAGTCTTTTTGCCTGTGGCGGGTTATCGTAGTGGAGAGTCAGTAGCAAATATAGGTTTTATTGCTTATTATTGGACTGGTTCGTGTGATGGTGGTGATTATGCTCATTATTATGTATTTAAGGAAAAAGAGCAGTATCCTGCAGAGACTGGACGTTCTCGTTGGTTCGGTCATTCAGTTCGTCTTGTTCATGTGATGGTTGAATAAGCAAAATAGTGTTTTTATATTGATGTTTTTTTTGATGTACAAATATTGTTAACTTAAAAAGTAGATAATTATGAAAAAGATATTTGCAATAATTACTTTAGCGGTAATTAGTTTAGTTGGTTTAGCTCAAAATAATACGGTGGTTTGGGCTAATGGTGAGTTGATTCAAGATGCCGTTGCCGATAGTCTGTTTTTATACGAGAGCGAATGGGCCGATACAGTTCATTTGCTTGTACCAAAGGTAGTTGTTAGAGAAGTGCATAAAACGGTGTATATGCATGATACTGTTTATATTGAGTCTTCTGGAAGTTCGGATAATACCGAAACTTCGGGAATGGAGAATGGACATGAATGGGTAGATTTGGGATTGTCGGTGAAATGGGCAACATGCAATGTAGGTGCAGATTCACCAGAAGAATATGGAGATTATTTCGCATGGGGCGAGGTTAAACCAAAAACAACCTATAATTGGAGTACATATAAATATGGTACAGATTGGAACCAATTGACAAAATATTGCAGTAATAGCAGTTATGGTAAAGATGGTTTTGTAGATAATAAAACCGTGTTAGACCCAGAAAACGATGCAGCAACTGCCAATTGGGGTGGTTCATGGCGTATGCCAACTACAGCAGAGCAACAAGAACTCATCAATAACTGTACATGGGATTGGACTACACGAAATGGTGTGAATGGATATAAAGTAACAGGACCAAACGGTAATTCAATTTTCTTGCCCGCTGCGGGTTGGATGGGCGGAGGCCCGCTCGGCGGTGCTGGGTCGTACGGTGACTACTGGTCTAGTTCGCTCGAGACCGACTATCCTGACGTCGCCTACTACGTGAGCTTAGATTCGGACAACGTGGTCTGGGACGGCAACGATCGCAGCTACGGACATCCTGTCCGTCCTGTTTGCCTGTGAGCAGGGGATAAGTAGTAGGGAGCAAGTAGTAGGGAGTAAGGAGCAAGGAATATAAAATCGGTAAGGCTTTTATGAGTCTTACCGATTTGTTTTAGGTGGAGGATTGTATTTTAGAGGGGTTGTGTATGTGATATATTTTTTGTATCTTTGTGAGTTAATTGATGATAGTGTATAATTTATAAAATAAAAAATATATCGGTATGAAAAAATTCTTTCTTTCGTTAGTTGCTGCAGCAGCATTGTTTGGCTGTTGTAAAGCGCCAGAGGTTGGTTATCAACCTGATAAATCGGTGTGTGTAGGAGCTAACTCGCTCACATTGGTGAATGTAGGTCCTACAAAAGTGTTTACTCGTGACTTTGTGGTTGACCCATTGCGTGTAGATTCGGTTACATCGGCAGACCCTGCTCTTGCGGTGGCGTTGAGCGAGGATAAACTTACGCTCGACTTTTATTGTGGCGAAGAGATGCACCCAATGACTACTATTAACCTTTGGGTTGACGGATTGGCATATGCTGTGCCAGTGCGCAAAAGCGATAAGTTGAATTATACTTTCACATATAATCCTAACGGTCGCAAGATAGGTCGCATACAGATTGCAGGTCAGATGAATAACTGGGTGCCTGCATTGACTCCAGATTTGACATTGAACGAAGAGGGCTTGTATGAAGTGACAATGTTGCTTAGCCCGGGTACATATCTTTATCAATTGTTGATTGATGGCGAGCAAAATCACGATGACACAAATCCAAATAAAGTAGATAATGGTTTCGGTAAATTCAACTCTATCTTGCAAGTGAATGGTAACGAGGCGAAATTCCCTAAATTGTTGACTGACGAATTGGGTTGTGGAAAATTTGTGGTTAAGGCAGAGGCAGCTGAACGCGTGTGGGCATATTGGAACAATGTGGCACTAGATGAGAGATTTGTGACATTTGCAGATGGTAAAATCACAGTGAAAGTGCCAGCAGAAGCAGCAGAATGTGCAAAATCGGTTATTCGCGTATGGGCATCGAACGAATATGGTATTTCAAACGAAATCCTCGTGCCACTTCAAAATGGTAAAATCGTGACAGATGCTACTCAACTCGATCGTAGCGACAAATATGCTCAAATCATTTACTTTATGCTCGTTGACCGTTTCCGTGATGGTAACCCAGATAATAACCGTCCGATGAATCGTCCTGATGTGCATCCACGCGCAGACTATCATGGTGGCGACTTGGCAGGTATCAAACAAGTGATAGACGAAAACTATTTCAATAAATTGGGCGCTAACACATTGTGGTTGTCGCCACTCAACCAAAACCCATTTGAGCCATACGGATACAACGCATTGGCTAACACTAAATTTGCTGGCTATCACGGCTATTGGCCAATCTCTTCATCGCAAGTAGATTGCCGTTTCGGTTCGAACGACGAATTGAAAGAACTCGTGGCTGACGCACACGACCACCAAATCAATATCTTGCTTGACTATGTGGCAAACCACGTGCATCAAGACCACCCATTGTATAAACGTCATCCAGAATATGCAACTCCGCTCTATTTGCCAGACGGACGTATGAACACAGAATTGTGGGATGAGCACCGTTTGACTACTTGGTTCGATGTGTTTATGCCTACATTGGATATGGGTAACCCAGTTGTTGTTGACATCATGGTTGACTCGGCAGTATATTGGTTGAAAGAGTTTGGCGTAGATGGATTCCGTCATGACGCATGTAAACACGTAAACGAAGAGTATTGGAGAGAATTGACACATAGAATGAAATTGACTCGTCCGGAGGGTAACTTCTACCAAATCGGTGAATCGTACGGCTCGCCAGAGTTGATGGCAAGCTATGTGAATAGCGGTATGCTTGACGGACAATTCGACTTCAACGTATTCGACGAAGCAACATCGGCATTCAATGGTGTGAGCGGCGGTACAATGCAACGTTTGAGCAATGTGTTGAACTCAAGCCTTAAAGTATATGGCGCGCACAACTTGATGGGTTATGTATCAGGCAACCACGATAAACCACGTTTCATGGCATTAGCATCGGGCGATATTAAAGTTGGCGAAGATGCAAAAGCAGCAGGTTGGACTCGCACTGTGGGTATCACAGACTCGGTGGCATACGATAAATTGGCTCTTTTGCACGCATTTAACCTCACAATTCCAGGTGTGCCAGTGATCTATTATGGTGACGAAATCGGTATGACAGGTGGTAACGACCCAGACTGCCGTCGTATGATGCGTTTTGAGGGTTGGAACAATCGCGAAGAGGCATTGTTTGAAAAAGTAGCAGCATTGAACCACTTGCGTCGTAGCAATATGGCACTTGTATATGGCGACTATATGCAACTCCACGTGGCAGAACAAACATTGGCATACGCGCGTAAATACTTTGATAAGAGCGTAGTAGTGTGCATCAATAACAGCACCGAAGAACAAACACTTGAACTTGATGTAGAAGCATTGAGCGCATCGGGTTATACAGCATTGTTTGGCAAAGAATATAAATTAGAAGGCAATAAATTGACAATCACATTGCCTGCATTGACAGCAGAGGTACTTTATTAAAAATTGAAATTTGAAAGTTGGAATTTGTGAGTTAACATTGTTTTATGTTAATTTTCAACTTTCAACTTTTAACTTTCAACTTTCAACTTTAAATATTATGATTTCAGCAGATGCATTGACCGTCGAGTTTGGCGGGACAACACTTTTTAAAGATATATCGTTTATAATTAACGAAAACGACCGTATAGCCTTGATGGGTAAAAACGGAGCGGGCAAATCGACTTTGTTGAAGATACTAGCTGGAGTGCGCGAAGCAACACGCGGTAAAGTGTCGGCACCAGAGGGGACTATTATAGCCTATTTGCCTCAGCACTTGATGGTGAAAGACGATAAAACCGTATTTGAAGAGGCTGCAACAGCATTTGCCGAAATCAACAGTATGGAGGCGCGTATCAACGAAATAAACAAAGAGTTGGAAACGCGCACCGACTACGAAAGCGATGAGTATATGGCACTTATCGAAGAGGTGAGTGCGTTGAGCGAGAGATTTTATAGCATAGAAGAGGTGAATTACGACGCCGATATTGAGAAGACTTTGCTTGGTCTTGGTTTTGAGCGTAAAGATTTCACACGTAAGACATCGGACTTTAGTGGCGGTTGGCGTATGCGTATTGAGTTGGCAAAGATGCTATTGCGTAAGCCTGATTTGATATTGCTTGATGAGCCGACTAACCACCTTGATATAGAGTCGATTCAGTGGTTGGAACAATGGCTTGTGAATCAAGGCAAGGCAGTGGTGGTGATATCGCACGACAAGGCTTTTGTAGATAATATCACAAATCGCACAATCGAGGTGACAATGGGTCGCATCTATGACTACAAGGCAACCTATTCGCACTACTTACAATTGAGAGAAGAACGCCGTCAGCAACAACAACGTCAGTATGAAGACCAACAAAAGATGATTGCTGAGACTAAGGAGTTTATCGAGCGATTCAAGGGTACATATTCAAAGACACATCAAGTGCAAAGCCGTGTGAATATGCTTGAGAAACTCGAAATCATTGAGGTAGATGAGATTGATACATCATCGTTGAGATTGAAATTCCCGCCTTCGCCTCGTAGTGGCAACTATCCTGTGGCTGCACACAATGTAGGTAAGGCATACGGCGAGCACCGTGTATTCTCGGGTGCTAATTTCACTATTGAGCGTGGCGAAAAAGTGGCATTTGTGGGCAAGAATGGGGAGGGTAAATCTACGATGGTGAAATGTATCATGCAAGAGATAGAGCATGAGGGTGAGTTGTTGTTAGGTCATAATGTCAGAGTTGGTTATTTTGCGCAAGACGAAGCGGCAGGTTTGGATGAAGAATTGACAGTATTCCAAACAATTGACGAGATTGCCGAAGGCGATATTCGTACACAAATACGCAATATTCTCGGAGCATTTATGTTCAATAAAGAAGACTCGGAGAAGAAGGTAAAAGTGCTATCTGGCGGTGAGCGTCAGCGACTTGCGATGATTAAATTGTTGTTGCAACCATTGAACTTTTTGATTCTCGACGAGCCGACTAACCATCTTGATATTAAGACAAAAGATGTGTTGAAACAAGCATTGCAAAACTTTGATGGCACACTTATTGTGGTATCGCACGATAGGGACTTCCTTGATGGATTGGTGACTAAAGTATATGAATTTGGTGGAGGTAAAGTGACCGAACACCTCGAAGATATCTATGGTTTCCTCCGTAAGAAGAATATGGAAAACCTCCGTGAAATAGAACGAAAATAAATTGAAAATTGAGAGTTGAGAATTATTTAACTTTCAACTTTCAAATTTTAACTTTCAACTTGTATTATGTTTGGATGTTTATTTATGATGATTTTAGTGCCAGCGTTGTTTGTGTTGGCATTGGTGTTGAACTTAGTGTTTAGAGTTTTGGGCATATTCGTGCCTAAATCACGGACTCAACAACCACGATATGACTATGACGAATCGGAGAATCCGATAGAAAATGAGATTAGAGAAGAGGTAAACGAACGTCGTCAGCGTGGTGAGAAAGTGATAGGCGACGATGAGGGTGAATATGTTGATTTTGAAGAGATAAAAGAAGAGTAGATTACAGGTTATGGGTTATAGATTATAGATATTAATAAATAATTGGTAAATGTATGAAACAGAGACTTTTAATTCTATTAATTGCAGTGGTGGTGGCATTTGCTGTGTCGGCTCAAACTTCTGTTGCAGAGAAACCGGCTGTAAAAGTTACACATCTCACAAAAGCCGATTTTTTGGCAAAGGTGATGAATTACGAGAAAAATCCACAAGAATGGATTTATCTTGGTGATAAACCTTGTTTGATTGACTTTTATGCATCGTGGTGTGGACCATGTAAACGCTTGGCTCCTGTGCTTGACGAATTGGCTCAAGAGTATGCTGGCGAAATATATATTTATAAGGTGAATACAGAGCAAGAACAAGAACTTGCTGCCGTGTTTGGTATTCGCTCAATACCAACATTGTTATTCTGTCCAATGGGCGAAAATCCTCAAATTGCTCAAGGTGCTTTGCCTAAAGAGCAACTTAAAGAGGCAATTGATAAAGTGCTTTTGAAGAAATGAGGATTGAGGAGTTAGGAATTAATAAATTAAAATATATATAAATGAAAAGATTAGTTATCTTAGCAATGTCTATTTTGTCTTGTGTTATGATGTTTGCACAAGAGAAGAAAGAGCAGCCTTTGCGTTATGTTGATGCATTGGAGTTTCGTATGGTAAATAAGGGCTTTTTCGATACCGAAACACCCTATTCACGCTTGCCTAAATATTTGAAAGATTCTATTCGTCCCGACCTTTGGGATCGTGGATTGTGTAGCGCAGGTGTAGCTATACGTTTTGCCTCTAATTCAAAACGAGTAGGTGTGCGCTATCGTTTGCTCAAAGATTTCCATATGTATCATATGGCTGATACAGGTACTAAAGGTGCCGACCTCTATATTCGTAACGAGAAAGGCAAATGGGAGTATGTAAATACTTGTCGTCCAATGGTGAAGGACAAAGAAACAAAAGAGTGTGAAAAGGTGTTTGTCGATAATTTCGATGGCACAGAGCACGAATTTATTATCTACCTACCATTATATGATGGTGTGACTGAGATGTATATCGCAGTGGATAGTGCAGCTACTTTGACCAAACCAAAAGTGGATAGTCCGCGAGCAGACAAGCGTATTGTGATGTATGGCACAAGTGTGCTTCAAGGTGGTTGCGCTACTCGCACAGGTATGGCTGGCACAAATATTATCAGTCGCGACCTTAATTGCGAGGTTATCAATTTAGGTTTCAGTGGCGAGGGCAAAATGGATATGGCTATTGCTCGTGCTATGGCTCAAATTCCTAACGTAGCATGCTATGTGCTCGATCCTGTACCTAATTGCACAGAGCAGATGTGCGATACGTTGACTTATGCTTTTGTTAGCGAGTTGCGCCGTTTGCGTCCCGAAGTGCCAATTGTGATGGTTGAAGGTCATACTTATACTTATGCAAAATATGATACCTTCTTTAAAGATTATTTGCCAAAGAAAAATGAGGCATGGTTGCGTAATTATAAAAAGTTGAAAAAAGATGGGTTCAAGCAACTCTATTATGTAACAACTGAAGGATTGTTTGGATATGATAACGAAGGTACAGTAGATGGTATCCACTACACCGACCTTGGCTATTGTTATTATGCTCAAAAACTAGAGAAAGTATTAAAACGATTTGTAAAATAAAAAAAACAAACACAAGATGAGAGATTAAAAAAGTCTTAAATCTTGTGTTTTTTATTTTGTTGGATTAAACCATGGCATAATGTTTGTGTCAAATAAATTGAAAAACAAACAAAACTATTAAATTTTTAAATTAAAAATTATGAAAAACTATCTTTTTTTGATGCTATTGCCAATGGTTATTGGTTTTGCATCGTGCGATTACCACGACAAAATGATTGAGGCTGGAGATATGCCAACAAAGACAACAATGTTCATATCTGACTATTTCCCAGAATGTGAGATAGTTGCTATCGACAAAGATCGTGAATTAGGAGGGATATCGTATGACGTAGTGTTGAATTGTGGAGTGAAATTGGAGTTTGATGGCAAAGGCGAATGGACAAGTGTCGATTGTGAACGAAGTCAAGTGCCTGATGGTATTATTCCTAGTAAAATATTGGATTTCGTTTTAGCAAAATATCATAATAATTTCATTGTGATGATTGAGCGAGATTGGAATCATTATAAAGTAGAATTAAATAACGACATAGAGTTGATATTTAATAAAGATGGTGATTTTAAACATATAGATGATTAACCTTAAAATGCTAAAAATTATGAAAAAAATCTTTTTATCTTTGATAGTTGTTATGTTGGCTGTAATGCCAATCATGGCAGATAATGACAGAATTGTTACTCGCGAAGAGTTGCCAGAAAAGGCTCAAATGTTTTTAAGTCAACATTTTGCTAATGCAGACGTTTTGTACGCAAAAGCTGAACGCGATATGGGTGTTATAACATCTTATGACGTTCTTTTAGATGGTGATGTCAAAGTTGAATTTAATCGTAGTGGAGAGTGGACCAAAGTTGATTGTGAGCGTACACAAGTGCCTGATGAAGTATTACCTCAAGGTGTGTTGGATTATGTAAAGAAGAAGTTTGCAAAGGCCTATGTTGTAGAAATTGAAAAAAACTTGATGGGGTATGATGTGAAATTGAATAACGACCTTGACCTCGAATTTAATACGAGTGGCAAATTTGTGCGAGTTGATTGAGTATTTATGTACATTACTTTTTAATAACAAGAGGCTGTGTCGAAATGTAAATTTTGGCTCAGCTTCTTTTATATGTATTAGAATTCTTGCGATAATCGAAAACAAAAGAAGTTTTACTTGTTTTGATAAGCGAAGCTTGTAATTTGTATTACATGTTTTAAGAAAAGTCCCGTAGGGGCGATACACAGCCGGGGATTAACACCCCAGCCTGGATTATATCTCCACTTTGAGGCTCACAATTTTATTGGACAGTAATAATTTTTTTTCTTATTTTGTAGTGAATTGAGGAGTATTTTTCTATATTGCATAAACCAACTTTTTTTTGTAACTTTACACTCCGAAATTTTGAAAAATGAAGAGTGGTAGAATTCAATATATCGTAGGCGTGTTTATGACACTGTTGATGGTGAGCTATTTGGCTTGCCTTTCGTTGTGTCTGCATACTCACGTGGTTGATTCTAAGATCATTACCCACTCGCACCCTTATAAAACTTCTTCGCACACCCACTCGGGTATCGAGTTCGTTTTGCTCAAATCTTTATCTGATTTCTCTGCTGTAGTGGCTGACGAAAATGCAGATATTACTCCTTATTTCGCGCTTTTTTGCGAAATCATTACCCCCTCTTCTGCACACATCGAGTCGTTCTTCCTGACTCTGGCATCCCTCCGTGCTCCACCGTTTATTTAATGAGTAATGAGTAGTTAGTAATGAGTAGTTCTCGTTACCGACCAAGCCAACTTGTCCAACAAGTTCGATTTGTCTGACCGTCCAACTAGTCTGACTCGTCCTACAATTCTTATTCTATAACTTATTAAATAACAACAATTTCCATTAAATGAAAAAAACAATTATACTTTTCTTTTGTATAATGCTATCGGCATTATGCTCATCTATTTTTGCTCAAAAAGAGCACACTGATGCTAACCTCGTGGGCCACGTGCTCGACGCTGCTACTGGCGAACACCTCCCGTTTGTTACTATCCAACTTCAAGGTACTTCTATCGGTGCTGTGTCGGGTGCTTCGGGTCACTTCCTCCTTACTAACCTCCCTGTAGGTGAAACTACTTTGACTTTCTCAATGGTGGGTTATAAAACTATCGAAGCTTCGCTTTTGCTCGAAGAGGGCAAAACTTGCGAAATCAATATCGCTATGGAGGAAGAATCACTCCTCATTGACGCTGTGGTGGTTACTGCCAACAAATATGAAACTAAAAAGCGTGAGGCTACTACTATCGTAAACGTTATCTCGCCTCTCCTCATCGAATCTACTGCGTCGAACACTATGTCGGACGTACTCGATTTCCAAACTGGTGTGCGTGTCGAAATGTCGTGCCAAAACTGTGGTGTTCCTCAACTTCGTATCAATGGCCTCGAAGGACAATATACTCAACTTATGATGGACTCGCGTCCTATCTTCTCTTCGCTTGCGTCGGTGTATGGCTTGGAACAAATCCCAGCAGGTATGGTGGATAGAGTAGAGGTCGTGCGTGGTGGTGGCTCGGCTCTTTATGGCTCGAATGCTATCGGAGGTGTGGTGAATATCATCACTAAAGAGCCTGTGCGTAACTCGCTCAACATCTCGCAAAATTCGCAAATCATGGGTGGTAAAGCGTGGGATAGCAACACTAACCTCAATGGCTCATTCGTTACTTCTGACTCGAAAATCGGTGTTTTCCTCTTCGGTGTGCTTCGCCAACGTGAGGCTTACGACCGTGACGACGATGGTTTCTCTGAAATTCCTCGCCTCAATAGTGCAACGCTCGGTTTGCGCTCTTATTTCAAAACTTCAGACTACTCGAAACTCACTCTCGAATATCACCATGTGACTGAAGCTCGCCGTGGTGGCAACAATCTTGACCGTCCTGAGCATGAGGCTGATATTGCTGAATCATTGCGTCACAATATCGATGCTGGTAACCTTCGTTGGGACTACTATTCGCCTGATGAACGCCATTATGCTACTGCTTACACTTCGTTGCAACACATTGGTCGTAACTCTTATTTCGGCACTGCGCAAGACCTTAATGCCTATGGTGCGAGTGACGATATCACTGCCGTAGTAGGTGGTCAGTATCGTTTCCATATGTACAACTGCTTGTTTATGCCTGCCGACCTCTCGGCTGGTGTTGAGTATCAATACAACCGCCTTCGCGACCAAATCATGGGTTACGGTCGTGATATTCGTCAAGATGTTCATCTCTATGGTGGTTATGTGCAAAACGAGTGGAAAAATAAAGATGTGTCGTTCCTTATTGGTCTCCGTGGCGAAAAACACTCTATGCTCAAACGTCCTATCTTCTCACCTCGTGCCAATGTGCGCTATACTCCAATCAAAGAGGTGGTGCTCCGTGCTACATACGCCAGCGGTTATCGTGCTCCGCAAACCTATGACGAGGACCTCCACGTAGGAGCTGTGGGTGGCGAGGTGTCGCTCATCCAACTTTCCGACTCTTTGCGCCCTGAGATGTCGCACTCTGTCAGCGCATCTATCGATTGGGCTAAGAAAATCGGTGCATGGGAGTCGAACGTAACTTTCGAAGGTTTCTTTACTCAACTCAACGATGTATTCTCGTTGGTTGAAAACGGACATGACGCTTTAGGCAACCTCTTGTTGTTGAGAACTAACGAAAAAGGCGCACGAGTATATGGTATGAACATCGAAGGCAAGGTGGCTTACAAAACTAAATTCGTATTCCAACTCGGTTATACATATCAACAAAGCCGTTATATCGAGGCTGTTACATGGAGCGAAAACGAGAATATTGCACCACAAAAACGCATGTTCCGCACACCAGACCATTATGGTTATTTCATGGCAACATATGAGCCAATTCGTAAGTTTACTATTAACCTCAACGGTAAACTCACAGGTCCAATGCTGATTCAGCACTATGCAGGCTATGTGGCCGAAGACGAAGAGGTGCTATCTCCTACATTCTTCGACATGGGCATCAAACTCGCCTACGAAATACCTCTCTATCGCCTCTATTCGTTGGAAATCAATGCCGGAGTTAAGAACATCTTCGACTCCTTCCAACGCGACATAGACCAAGGCATCGACCGTGATGCTGGCTACATCTACGGTCCATCACTCCCAAGAACATACTTCTTTGGCTTGAACTTTAAGTTGTAAAAACATAAAAATTTATTATAATGAAAGAGAGCAGAAATTGTTTCTGCTCTCTTTTTTTTGTGTGATTTTGGTATGGTATGCTTGTAGATAGCTATATACTATGTTTATAACCCGTTGGCGGAATTAATTTTTAATTTTACTAATAAAAATAGAACAAAAAAACAACAAAAAAGTTGCACATATCGTTGATTTTTAGTAACTTTATAGAGACCAAACAATAAAAAACTAAAAATTTTCAAC
>JAZLDO010000062.1:0-7313 GCA_045614825.1 Candidatus Aphodosoma sp.
AATGGTTTCTCAGCAGTTGGTTGTGCTGCAATGATTTTTTTTGCCACATAATTAGCTGCCCATTTAGACATCTTGGCATAATCTGGTTCGATAATTAAGCGCATAATTGAAAAAGAATATAGTCAACAGTCAACGGTCGATAGTCAACGGTCAACAATAATTATTATTTGTTAATTGTTAATTATTCATTGTTTTAAGTGCTACGGCGCGACCGAGTTCGTAGAGAGCTTCGGCTTGTTCGGCAGTCATTGCTTGTTTCACTTCTACGTAGCCAGTCATTTCCCATTTCATAGCTTCGGCAAAAGCCTCGAATGGTTTGGTTGTGGCATTTGCCCAAGTGAAAGAACCAAAACAACCGAATTCGTGATTTTTCACACCACGTGTTTTGATTTTAGCTAGCAAAGAAGCTGCATTTGGATAAAGTTCGCCACAATAGGTTGGCGAGCCACAAATGAATCCTTTGTAACGGAAAATGTCGGCAAGGATATAGGAATGGTCGGAACGAGAAACATCGTGCAACACAACATTTTTTGTAACCGACGCTGCACCACGAGCAACCATCTCTGCCATCTCTTCGGTATGACCATACATACTACCGTATGCAATAACCACGCCAGGCTCGGTTTCGTATTTGCTCAAGCGGTCGTAGATGCCAATCACTTCACCGATATGGTCGGTCCACACAGGACCGTGAGTTGAACAAATCATCTTGATATCCAAACCACCTAATTTTTTCAAGGCTGTTTGCACTGGTGCTCCATATTTGCCTACGATGCAAGCATAGTAGCGAACCATTTCGGTGTAGTATTTGTCGAGATTGAGTTCTGTGTCGAGCACTGCCCCATCCAATGTGCCAAAGCAACCGAATGCGTCGGCAGAGAACAAGAGTTTGTCTTCAACCGAATATGTCACCATCACCTCTGGCCAGTGAACCATAGGTGCAAAGTGGAACTGAAGCGTGCGGCTACCGATACAGAGCGAGTCGCCATCTTTCACTACATGGAAACCTTCGCGAATGCCATAATATCCACCGAGCATTTCGATAGTTTTGGCATTGGCAATGATTTGCATATTTGGATAAATAGCTTGCAATGTTTTGTTACCCGATGAGTGGTCAGGCTCCATGTGGTTGACAATGAGGTAATCCAACTCACGACCAGCCAACAACTCTTGCACTTGCGACAATAGTTGTTCGGCAAACGGTTGCTCTACTGTGTCAACCAACACAGTTTTCTCATCATCAATGAAATATGCGTTGTAGCTCACTCCATATGGGAGAGGGAGCATATTTTCGAACAATGTTTTTTGGCGGTCATTCACGCCAACATAATAGATTTTGTTTAATAATTCTCGTTTCATATATCAGACTATTAGTAGCGAGTAGCGAAATATGAGACTTACTCGCTTCGCTCGTTTTTTTATTTTAGAAGACAATAATAACAGAATAACAAAAAATTTTGTTATTATGCTATTCTGTCTTTAATTTAATTAAGCTTCAATAAGTGCCTCTGGTGCGATTTTTTTGATTAAGCCTTGGAGAACTGTACCAGGGCCTAATTCGCGGAACGAAGTTGCGCCGTCTGCCACCATATTTTGTACTGTTTGTGTCCAACGCACTGGACCTGTTAGCTGTGCAATAGAATTGCGCTTCAACTCTTCAGGATCCATATATGGTTTAGCATCAATATTTTGATATACAGGACAAATTGGTTTATTGTAAGTAGTCGCACGGATTGCGGCTTCGAGCTCAACGCGAGCTGGTTCCATAAGTGGAGAATGGAACGCACCGCCTACAGGCAATTTCAATGCACGTTTAGCACCAGCCTCTTTCATTTTTTCACAGGCTGCGTCAATTGCTTCATTTGCACCAGAGATTACTAACTGACCAGGGCAGTTGTAGTTAGCAGGCACAACTACTCCATCGATTTGCGCACAAACCTCTTCTACTTTTTCGTGAGGCAAACCGAGTACAGCTGCCATAACCGAAGGGTTCAATTCGCAAGCTTTTTGCATAGCCATAGCACGAGCAGCCACAAGGCGCAAACCATCTTCGAACGACAATGCTTTTGCCACTACCAATGCCGAAAATTCACCAAGCGAGTGACCAGCCACCATTTCAGGCTCAACACCAAGCACGATAGCCGAAATCACAGAGTGAAGGAAAACTGCAGGTTGAGTAACTTTTGTTTGTTTCAAATCTTCGGCAGTACCTTCGAACATTATATCTGTGATGCGAAAACCTAATATTTCATTCGCTTTTTCGAACAATTCGCGAGCTTGTTCGTTTGACTCATATAGGCCCTTACCCATTCCTACGAACTGAGCACCTTGACCAGGAAAAACATATGCTTTCATATAATCAATAATTAGTAAATAGTAAATAGTAATTGTTTATCTCTATACATCACACATAGTTTCTGCAAAGATACAAAAAAAGTCTGAATTTTAGCATATAAATTCAGACTTTTTTATTGTTATTAACTTACTTTAGAATATTAAAGCATCGCTTTGATTTCTGCTGCAACTTTAGCTGGTGTGAAACCAAGTTTTTCGTCGAGTACTGTGTAAGGTGCTGAAAAACCGAACGATTCAAGACCGAATACTTTGCCGTTTTCGCCAACCAAGCCCATGAGATTAACTGGCAAACCTGCAGTCAAACCAAAACGTTTCACGTCGCATGGCAACACTTCACGTTGATATTCTGCCGATTGAGAGCGGAACAATCCTTCTGATGGAACAGAAACGATACGTAAACGTACACCTTCTGCGCGCAATAACTCAGCAGCCTCTGCCAATGTAGAAACCTCTGAACCTGAAGCCAACAACACTACTTGTGGATTTTCGTCAGTTGAAACAACGTATGCACCTTTTTCTGCACCATGAGCTTCGCACAAACGACACTCTTTAGCAGGAAGATCTTTAATATTTTGACGTGAAAGAATCATAGCAGTTGGAGTTGACATGTTCTCCATCATCATTTTGTATGCCACTGTTGTTTCGTGTACATCTGCAGGACGCAACACGAGTACAGAGTTCTTACCGCTATGATTTTTCAATTTTTCCATCAAACGAATTTGTGCTTCTTGTTCCACTGGTTCGTGAGTAGGACCATCTTCACCTACGCGGAATGCATCGTGGCTCCAAATGAATTTAACAGGCAGTTCCATGAGTGCAGCCATACGCACTGCAGGTTTCATATAATCCGAGAACACGAAGAATGTACCGCAAGCAGCCAACACACCACCATGTAATGCCATACCAAGACACAAGCAAGCCATTGTGAGCTCAGCCACACCTGCTTGAAGGAATGCACCAGAGAAGTCGTCTTTAGTAATAGCTTTTGTATACTTCAAGAAACCATCAGTTTTGTCCGAGTTCGACAAGTCAGCCGACGAAACTACCATATTTTCAACTTGTTGAGCAAGTACACCCAAACATGCCGCCGAAGCTGCACGAGTTGCTTGATTTGGTTTTTGTTCTAATGCCGACCAATCAATTTCTGGAGCTGCTCCCGAGAACCATTTTTCCAATTTAGCGGCTTTTTCTGGATTGGCTTTTGCCCATTCTGCTTTAGCAGCATAACGCTCAGCAACAATGCCTTTCAACTCTTCGCGGCGACGAGCATAAATTTCTTTTGTCTCTTCAAACAATACAAATGGATTTTCGGCATCACCACCAAGATTTTTTACAGTATTAATATAAGCATCGCCACCGAGAGGAGCACCGTGAGTAGCGCAGTTGCGTTCATAGCTTGATCCATCTGCTTTCAATGCGCCTTTACCCATCACTGTTTTACCGATGATAAGTGTAGGACGCGCTTTTTCTGCTTGAGCTTTATTCAATGCTTCGCGGATTTGAGCAGCATCATTACCATCAATTTCAAGTACATACCAGTCCCAAGCTTCATATTTTTTAGCCACGTCTTCGCTTGACACTTCGTCGCACATAGTTGACAATTGAACGTCGTTTGAGTCATAGAACATAATCAAATTATCCAATCCCAAGTGACCTGCAGTACGACCAGCACCTTGCGAAATCTCTTCTTGAATACCACCGTCTGAAATGAATGCATAGATAGTTTGATTCATCACATCGCCAAGACGAGCTTTCAAGAATTTAGCAGCAATAGCAGCACCAACAGCAAATGTATGACCTTGACCAAGAGGACCTGATGTGTTTTCAACACCATGCATTACATCCACCTCTGGGTGACCCGGAGTAATACTACCCCATTGACGGAATTGTTTCAAGTCGTCCATTGTATAATAGCCTGCGCAAGCTAACACCGAATACAACATTGGCGACATGTGACCAGGGTCCAAGAAGAAACGGTCGCGACCTTCCCAACGTGGATTTTCTGGGTCATAAACCAAATATTCTGAGAATAATACATTAGCAAAGTCAGCACCACCCATAGCACCACCTGGGTGACCTGATTTAGCCTTTTCTACCATTGATGCAGCAAGAACACGAATATTATCTGCCGCACGATTAAGTTGTTCGATTGAATTAGACATAATAAATACTTAAAATATTTTGTTATATAAAATTGTTTTAATCTCTCTTTCCTAAAATAGATAAAATTCTCATAAATAAAATTACAATATCCATATAAATATCTAATGCTGAATCTATAGCATTATCTACTGTCTTTGCATAAATTTGAGCCTTGGCAAAATCAAAACCTAAATATAATGAGAATAAAATCACAAAAATCCAATCAAAAGCACTACCCGCATATCCAAAAACAAATGTTGCAACAAGTTCTGCTATAATTCCAACTATCAAAGTAAAAAACAAAGTACGTCCTAAACTCAAAAAGAAATTTGAATATAACTGCGAAGCAGTCAACATCAAAAATGTGACAATACCAGTCAAGCAAAATGCCTTAATTACAATAGCCAAACTAAACATTGGCACTACAACTGACAAAATACCACCCAAAGCAAAAGCAACCATTGTGAAACCTAAAAAACTGATAATAGGCTTACTAGATACATTTGCTATAAAGAAACCTCCAAATATAAGAGCAAAATAAGATAGAAAAAATAAAAAGGGATGAGAATCTAAAAATCCAAGAAAAAAACTTGATGCTGTAACAACAGAGACAATATTCAATACAATACCCCACAACATCACCAAACCAATAATCAGATTATAACGTGATGCCGAAATTACGCTAACACCTTCGTTCAAACATAATCTCGCTATTTTACCTTCATTTGTTAATGTAAAAGAACCAATTTTTACTGATTTAACTTCTTCTGTTGCTGACATAACTAGATATTTTTTTTAATTAATAATATTTTCTGCAAAGTTAATCAATTTAATTCATAAAAACAATTTTTTTACAAAGATTTAAACCTCTTATTTTTTATCTTCAATTATGCATATATAAATAGTTTTTAGTCCTATTATAGTTGGCAATCTCTGACATAAAAACTATTGACACTAATACATAACCACTCTATATAATTTTTTATTTATTTATAAAAAAAGAGAGTGTGTCTATTTTGACACACCCTCTTATTTTCAATTTAATATGTAAACTAAATTATTAGTCACCAAGTTTTGCACAGATAAATTCGCGGTTAAGACGAGCGATGTGTGCAAGAGAAACTGATTTAGGACATTCTGCAGCACAAGCACCAGTGTTAGTACAGTTACCGAAACCGAGTTCGTCCATTTTGCCAAGCATAGCTTTAGCACGACGAGCAGCTTCAACTTTACCTTGTGGAAGAAGTGCGAGTTGGCTAACTTTAGCAGCTACGAAAAGCATAGCTGAACCATTTTTACAAGCAGCAGCACAAGCACCACAACCAATACAAGAAGCAGCATCCATAGCTTCGTCAGCAGCAATTTTGCTGATTGGAATTGCATTAGCATCAGGCACACCACCTGTATTTACTGATACATAACCACCAGCTTGCATGATTTTGTCATAAGCACGACGGTCAACTACCAAGTCTTTAATTACAGGGAATGCGTGCGAACGCCATGGTTCTACTGTAATAGTTTCACCATCTTTGAATTTACGCATGTGAAGTTGGCAAGTTGTCACAGCAGAGTCTGGTCCATGAGGGTGACCATTGATATAGAGAGAACACATACCACAAATACCTTCACGACAGTCGTGGTCGAAAGCGATAGGTTCTTGACGATTAGCAACAAGTTGTTCGTTGAGTACGTCGAGCATCTCAAGGAACGAACTATCAGTTGAAATATTTTTCAAATCGTATGTAACAAAAGCACCTTTTGCTTTTGGTCCGGCTTGACGCCAAACTTTTACTTTAATATTAATTGTCTTTTCCATACGTTATTAAGCTTTATAGTTACGAGTTTGACGTACTACGAATTCATAATCGAGAGGTTCTTTATACATCTTAGGTTCATTGCCTTCACCTTGGAATTCCCAGCAAGATACATAAGAGAATTTATCGTCTTGACGGAGAGCTTCACCTTCTGGAGTTTGGAACTCTTCACGGAAGTGACCACCACAAGATTCTTCACGGTTGAGAGCGTCGCGTGCCATAAGTTCGCCGATTTCGATAAAGTCAGCCAAACGAAGAGCTTTTTCGAGTTCAACGTTGAAGTCATTTTTGTTACCTGGGATAAATACATCTGACCAGAATACTTTGCGAATTTCTTGGATACGAGCAAGACCAGTTTTCAAACCTTCAGCTGTACGACCCATACCTACGAAGTCCCACATAACGAGACCAAGTTCACGGTGGATGCTATCAACAGAACGTTTACCTTGGATCTTCATCAAGCGATCAATTTTATCATTGATCTCTTTTTCTGCAGCAGCAAACTCAGGAGCGTCAGTTGAGAAACGTGGCACTTGAATTTGGTCTGAAAGATAGTTTTGAATTGTATAAGGCAATACGAAATAACCGTCAGCCAAACCTTGCATCAATGCAGAAGCACCAAGACGGTTAGCACCGTGGTCAGAGAAGTTAGCTTCACCGATAGCGAAGAGGCCAGGGATAGATGTTTGCAATTCATAGTCAACCCAGATACCACCCATTGTGTAGTGGATAGCAGGGAAGATCATCATTGGAGTTTCGTATGGATTATCGTCAACGATTTTTTCATACATTTGGAAGAGGTTACCATAACGAGCTTCAACAGCATCACGACCAAGACGTTCGATAGCATATTTGAAGTCAAGATATACAGCAAGACCTGTAGCGTTAACACCGAAACCAGCGTCGCAACGTTCTTTAGCAGCACGAGAAGCTACGTCACGTGGCACGAGGTTACCGAATGCAGGATAACGACGTTCCAAGTAGAAGTCGCGGTCTTCGTCT
>JAZLDO010000063.1:0-26429 GCA_045614825.1 Candidatus Aphodosoma sp.
TTTTTTTGAAAATATTTTTGTTATTGACAAAAGTTGTCAATTTGATGTTGTAATTTTGTAGCGCGAAATTTTTAGATAGACCGATTATGAGAAAATGTTTGAATTATGGATGTCGCGAGAAGAATACGCGCGAATATCGCAAGGCATTGCGTCAGTGTCGTAGGAACAAAAAACGCTATGGTGTAGCGTTTGATGATTCTGAGACTTGGAATTTGGATTTGGTCGTATTGCGATGGTGTTATGATAATAATGTACATCCAGACCCTATTATAAAAAAATGTCGTTTCTCTGATACTCTTGTTAAGGATTATATATTAGAATGTTATGAGAAAGATTTGTGTGAATATAAAGATGATTATCAAGAGTATAATAGGAAGTTTAATATTATATTAGAGAATATGTTTGAAGAAATATTTTATGAAATTCGCACTAAATTTAGATATCAATTTTGTGTGTTTATATTGCCTCGTTGGAAACGATTCAAGGAGATTTCGCTAACATATCCTTCTGATTTAGGAAAAGAAGGTTGGGATAAATATATTCAAGAAGCTATAGATGAAATAGAAAAAGAAAAGACTTTTGAGAAATTTGTTGATAGGATAGCTGATTTTTGGTGGTGAAGTGGGTGAGTGTGAAATAAAATGTTTATATTTGCGGAAAAATAGATAATGTTATGAATATTGAAAATTTTATAGTGATACCAACTGATTATATTAAGTTGGATACATTGCCAGAGGACCCAGAAGAAACATTGGCTTATGCTAGAGTTTCGGATATGTCACAGTGTTTTGTACGTGTTTTTCCTATTGATTCGAATAGGGCAATGGATTATGAAGATGAACCTTCATTAGTTAATGGAATTCATGGCGCATTGGTAGATACGCAAGCTTTAATTGAAGTGGGTTCTGGTAAAACAGAATGTGATAGGCGCTATATTTATAGTATTGTGAAAAACAAGAAAGAGCCATCTGGAGTTCAATATTTTTTGTTGTTGCATATTGAGTATGTTGAATTGGGAGTAGCAATTTGTTATAGTGCATTTTTTGATGAGTGTGGAACTACTGGTGTTCGTGATTCAACTATATTTGAGTTGTTAAGAAGAGAGGGTATTGTATCGGTAGACGATATATCAAAGTGGTGGATTGACTTATATGATTCTAATTTTCAACATGCATTTTTGATGAATTTATCGGAATTAGATCAGTTTGATGAATATTTTCCAGAGCATGCTTTAACAGTTGCTCGTCGATTCGTGAAGTTTGTAAAAGAAAATATGTAGTGAAATTTAAAGAGTGATATTAAAAAAAATGCTTTAGTGTGAGATGGAAAATTTAAAGTATGTTTTTGTAAAAAAAATATTTTTGACAAAAGTTGTCAATTTGATGTTGTAACTTTGCAAAGTTAATTTTTTAGATAGAAAGGAGGAGTTAATATGAGTTGTACAGTAGCATGGTATATTGCTGATGAAGATGGCAATTTGGGATTGATAGATTTTGATAGAATAGGTCCAATTCCTATTGGGATTCCTTATGGGGCTGTTGTACCTGATATGTATTTTGGAGAGGCTTTTTTTGAAGATTCTTTTAGTGTTTGTATAAAAATGACAGATGAACAAATTAAAAGTTTGTTGGTTGAAGATGTTGAGATGTTGAAGGATTATTCTTTTTATGCTTCAAATATTTATGTTGAAATAGATAAGGCAAGAAAAGATTTGTTTTTTGAATATGCAAGCAAAGATGATAATTTTTTAATTAATGGTTGTTTGTCTGAGAATCTAGGGATTTATTCTATTTCAACAATAGAGGAATATACTAGAAAAGGTACTTTAAAAGTGAGGTCTGCATTGAAGAAAATAAAAGATGCAGATTTGATAAAAAAAGTTTTTTATGTTAAAGATATTAGTGTTGTGGAGATGTATGATGAATATTATGATGATAAAGGTAATTTGATTAGAGAAGAGCCGAGAACATATTATGATGTACTACCTTATTTTTTATATTATCAATCGGATAGAATAAATATACCAACTAAAAATGTGATGCATATAAGTCAGGTAGAAGAGAAATTTAGAGATAGAATATTGAGAATTCCAGGAAAATTTAAAGATTTGAAATCGTTGCAAATAGCGGAATGGTATCCATCGGATATTTATTATTATTCTTGGTGGAATATAAAAAAAGTAGGAGATTTGTATTATGCATTGATGAAATTGACAAATGGAGAAGAGGTTTATGTGAGAGTGGGAGTAGAGGATATTGGCGAGTTGAATGGAATGAAGTATATAATTTCGATGAAGGAGATGGAGGTGCTTGATGCATTAAGTGAAAGGTGAAAAATATTTGTTGATTGGTAAAAGAGAAATATAATGGAATGTTGCGTGAGTTAAATAAATTGTTTATATTTGCAGAAAAATTATGTAATTATGAAAAAACTTGAAGGAACAGAACATTTTGTTTATGGCGACAAAATTACAGATATGACAACATTTGATGTTTGGAAATATCATTTTTGTAATAGGTTCAATATGCATGAATATTTTGGTGAGTTTTTGGTTGCTAAGGCATTAGGAATTGATGAGTCTTATAATTCAGATTATTGGAGATTGTATGACATAAATTATAGAGGAAAGAGGATAGAGGTGAAGACTTCATCGTATTATCATGCGTTTAAAGAGCATTTACATACAAATATATCGGAGAGAAGGGTGTTTGGTATTACTAAGGCATATAGTGACTATAAAGATAAGAATAGCAGTTATGAAAGACAGAATGATATTTATGTTTTTTGCTTGAATACAGGAAAAACTCCTGAAAGTTCGGACCCATTAGATTTGAATAATTGGGAGTTTTATGTTGTGCCAACAAAAGTGATTAACGAAGAGTGTGGTGATGCAAAAACGATTTCAATTCAGAAGATTAGAAAGTTGGGATTTGAGGGAGTGGGATATTTTGAGATTAAAGAAATTGTAGATAGAGCTATTTTTCCTTAACTATTTATGTGGGTATAAAAAATAATATTTTTATAACTATTGCTATATTTATTACTATTGTTTAAAATAAAATACAACCAACAAATAAGATTAAATTATGATTTTTGAAGAATATACACGCAAAGTTTTTGACGATACAGGGAAAACTGAAGATTTTTTATTTGGAATAGCAAAATATGATTGCATATTATGTAAACATAGGAATATAGATATTTCCAATAGAGCTTTCCATTGTAAAATTATGAGTATAACTCATGAGAATATTGATGAAGCAGTAAATTGTTCTATGTTTGAAGACACGCGTAAAACAAAATATTAATATATGGTCAAAGAAATTATATAAATTGAGTATATTTGCAGAAAATATATTGTACTATGAATACAGAAAAGTTTACAAATACAACATTTACTATTAAGGCATTATTAGGGTTAATTGAAGCAAAAGATATTGCTATTCCTGAAATTCAGCGCCCTTTTGTTTGGAAAAGTACACAAGTTCGTGATTTAATAGATTCTTTGTATAAAGGTTATCCTACTGGTTATATTATTTTATGGAAAAATCCTAATGTAAAGTTAAAAAATGGAACTATATCATCTGGGAAAAAAGTAATTATTGATGGTCAGCAACGAATAACAGCATTAATGACTGCTATTGCTGGATTGGAAATCTTTAATAGTGAATATAAACAGTCTAGAGTTAAGATTGCATTTGATCCTTTTGCTGCTTTAGAATATCTGAATGGAAATTCAGAAGCTGAGATATTTGCAGTTCAAACTCCTGCACATTTAAAAAGTAAACGATGGATTACGGATATAGCGAGTATATTCGATACGCATTTTTCTTCTTGGACTTTTATTCCTAATTATATTATTCAAAATCCAGAAATGAATGGAGATGATTTACAAAAAGTGTTAAACATGCTTAAAGGTATTGAAACAACGCAAATTGGTGTTATAGAATTGTCTGAAAAATTGGATATTGATGTTGTAACGGATATTTTTATTAGAATAAATTCTAAAGGTACCCCTTTAAGCCAAGGTGATTTTGTAATGTCAAAAATGGCAGCAGATGAGGTTCATGGGGGAAATACTTTAAGGAAAATTATTGATTATTTTGCACATTTGGTCGTGGTTCCTACATATTATGATTATATAAAAAATAATGATATAAATTTTGTAAATACAGGATTTTTAGATAAACTTGCATGGTTAGCAGATGATAAAGAAACGGTTTATGATCCAACTTGTGATGATGTGATACGTGTTGCTTTTATGCATAAAATGAAACGTGCCAAATTATCAAATCTAGTTCAATTATTAAATGGTAGAGATTTTGAAACTCGTGAATATAAGGAAGAGATAGTTGAGAATACTTTTAAATTGATGTATGAAGGAGTATTTAATGTTATAAATAAATATAATTTTACGCAGTTTATGATTGCTATTAAATCAGCCGGATTTATTTCTGATAAAATGGTTACATCAAATATGGCGTTAGATTTTACATATACTATTTTTCTTTTATTACAAGAATCAGAAATTCCTGTTGCGGAGAGAAAGAGAATAGTACAAAAATGGTATGTTCTTTCAATTTTAACTGGTAGGTATAGTTCTTCACCAGAATCATCTTTTGCTAAAGATTTACGTCAAATAACAGAATTTGGAATAATCAATGTATTAAAAGCAATTGAGAATGCAACCTTATCAGATAATTTTTGGAATGTTGAAGTTCCTCAAAATTTGGCAATGACATCTACAAATAATCCTACGTATTTAGTTTATTTAGCAGCACAAGTGTATTTTAATGATATTTCATTGTTGTCAACGAGTGTTACTGTTAGAGAATTAATAGCTCTTGGTGGTGATATTCATCATATATTTCCTAAAAAATATCTTATAAATAATAATTTTTCTAAGAATTTATATAATCAAAATGCAAATTATGTTTATTTAGATCGTCCAATAAATGAATCCGTTGGAATGAAAGCTCCTAATTTTTATTTTTCTTTAGCTTTGGAGCAATGTACAACAAAGGTAGCTAAGTGTGGTTCTATTTTAGACGAAAAAGTATTAAGGGAAAATTTAAAAATAAATTGTATTCCAGAATCTGTATTTACTATGGATTATACAGATTATAATTCGTTCTTGGAAAAAAGAAGATTATTAATGTCTCAAAAAATTAAAGATTTTTATAATAAACTTTAATAATTTATAAAATTAGAGTATAATTATAAATTAGATATTTTTTGTAAAATATTTTACTTGTTGACAAAAATTGTCAAAATGCAGTTGTAACTTTGCAGAGGAAAGATTTGGTGAGAGTATCTGCATAGGGGGCATGAGATATTTGAAACTAAAGATGCTTGGGTGGATGAGTATGGGGATTTGAGTGGGGATTGATTTGTTTGTTTGTTCGCCCCTTTTAGGGTCGGGTGAGAGAGGGGTGTTTTCTTTCTCTTCAGGTGATTTTGCGTGAACGCAAAATCACCCGCAGTTAGGAGTTGTTAAACGCTTTCAGCGTTTTTCTCTATATAGTTCAACTTGCGGAGATAATGTTGAGAGGCTTTCGGTGTTTTTTCTATATGATTTAACTTGTGATAATAATGTTGAGAGGCACGAGCCGTGCGTCCCTGCTTTGATACTTATTTTTATTGGATAGTAATTATAAATAAAATTTATATTAGAAATATTAAAAAGTTTTTTTTGTTATGGATCAACCAAAGATTGAAAGGGTGTTGAGATTGATGATGTTGTTGATGGGTAATAGGGATTATACTGTGGATGAATTGGCGGATGTTTTGGATACGTCGTATAGGTCGATTTATCGGTATATTGATACGTTGAAAAGCGTGGGATTTGTGGTGACGAAAAAGGGTGGGAATGTGTTTAAATTGGCGAAGATTGATGATAAATATGCTGATATTTCGAATTTGGTTCACTTCACGGAGGAGGAGGCGTTTGTGGTGGATAGGATGATTAATGCGCTGGATGATGGGAATGTGTTGAAGAGGAATTTGCATAAGAAGTTGGCGTCGGTGTATAGTTGCTCGGGTGTGGTGGATTGTATTGTGAAGGGCAAGAATGCGGAGAATGTGCATAGGGTGATTGAAGCGATGGAGAAGAAGCGTCAGGTGAGATTGGTGAATTATGCGTCGTCGCATTCGGGGGTGGTGCGTGATAGATGGGTGGAGCCGTTTGGCTTTACGACGGATTATAATCAAATATGGTGTTATGACTTGGAGGATGGACGGAATAAGTTATTTAAGACGGTGAGAGTGGAGAGTGTGGAGGTGATGAAGGAGGGGTGGAGTTGCGAGAATGAGCATAGGAAGGGGTTTGTGGATATTTTTCGCTATAGTGGTTATGATAGATATGGTGTGAAGATTGAGCTTGATGTGCGTGCACGAAATGTGATGTTGGAGAATTATCCGTTGTCGGAAAGGTATATAACGAAGGTGGATGATGGGCTTTGGTTGTTGGAGACGGAGGTGTGTGAAATGTGGTATGTTGAGGAGTTTGTGCAGAGTGTGCAGGGGGCGAAGATTGTGGAGAGTGAAAGAATTGAGAGTTGAGAATTGAGAGTTGAGAATTATTCGCTTCGCTCATGATTTTTGCTACGCTCGGCAATTAGAGTGACTCTATTGCTCTCGCTTGTCACAAAAATTGAGAATTTAGTCGTTAGTATTGTTTTGTTCGGCAACTGCAAATTAGTTTGATTGCTCTTGCTTTTCGCAAATTCCTTTACACGGAATGCACGGGACATATGGATATTTTGATTTATAAAACAACAAAAGACTACTTCGAAAGTAGTCTTTTGTTGTTTTATTTGCGGACCCATTCTTGGTTGCGGCCGAGGAGTCCTCGTTTGTCGAGTGATCCGCGGAGGATGAGTTTGCCTGTTTCGGGGTCAACCCACATTTTGGCATAGTAGGTTTTGCCATTGTCGGGGTCGAGGATGGTGCCGCCTTGGAGTTTGCCGTCGCGCCATTCCATGTTGTTGACGATGACCATGCCTACGACTGGTTTGTTGTGGAGCGAGCCTTCGCACTCGGTGCAGATTTTGTTTTCTTCGCCTTTGACTAAGATTTTTTCGATTTGTCCGTAGTATTTGCCGTCGGTGCCTTGGTAGATGTTGACGATTGATACTGGGATGTTTTTTTCGTCGTCGATGGTAGTCCAGCGGCCGAGGATTTTTTCAACTTGGCAGTTTGCCATTGTGGCAATGAATAACATTGCGAGGAGGATGATTTTACGCATTTTTTGGTTAGTTTTGTTGTTAGAATTTTCTTTGTTTATTACTTTTGTTCGCCCCCTTCGGGGACGATTATGTTGAGTAGTTTTGCTACCCGCAGGTTCCTTCCCTTTGGTCGGTCACGCAGCGGTTAAGTATAATTTGCCCCCTTCGGGGACTTTGTTTTACTTTTGCTTTCGTTTATAGCAAGAATTACTCGCTTCGCTTATGATTTTTGCTACGCTCGGCAACCGAAGTAAACTTCGTTGCTCTCGCTTATCGCAAAAATTCTTAATTCTCAATTCTTAATTCTCAATTCTTAATCCTCAATTCTCAATTCTCAATTATTCTACGTAGAGGACTAGGCCTTTGAGGTATTCGCCTTCGGGGTGGTAGATGTTGACTGGGTGGTCGGTTGGTTGTGTGAGTTGGTGTAGGATGCGTACTGAGCGACCACTTTGTGCGGCGGCAGTGAAGACGGCAAGGCGGAATTGCTCTTTGCTGACGGCTTGAGAACATGAGAAGGTGAAGAGGATGCCACCTGGTCGGATTTGTTCGAATGCGAGGGCATTGAGACGGGTGTAGCCGCGGAGGGCATTGCGTAGGGCATCGCGATGCTTAGCAAATGCTGGTGGGTCGAGAATGATGAGGTCGTATTTATCCTTGATGTCGTCGAGGAATTTGAAAGCATCGACAGCATAGGCTTCGTGGCGAGGGTCGCCAGGGAAGTTGAGTTCGATGTTTTTGTTAGTGAGTTCGATGGCTTTGGCAGAACTATCGACAGAGTGAACAAGATTGGCACCACCACGCATAGCATAGAATGAGAATCCGCCTGTGTAGCAGAACATATTTAGCACGTTGCGTCCTTTGGAATAATGTTCAAGGAGAGAGCGGTTGTCGCGTTGGTCAACAAAGAAACCTGTTTTTTGACCATCGAGCCAGTTAGCGTGGAATTTGAGTCCGTTTTCGAGAGCGATAGTCTCGGTTTTGTCGCCAATGAGGTAGCCGTCAATTGGTTTGACAGGAGCTTTGAAAGGCATAGTGCCTTCGGATTTGTAGTATACGTTGTTGACAGCAGGGATGATTTCGACGAGGAGTTCGGCGATGACATCCTTGGCATAGTGCATACCTACGGAGTGGGCTTGAACGACGGCAGTGTCGCCATAGATGTCGATGACAAGACCAGGGAGGTTGTCGCCTTCGCCATGCACGAGACGGTAGGCATTGGTGGTGTCGGAATTGGCAAGACGGAGCGCGAGGCGCATGTCGTAGGCTGCTTGTAGGCGTTCGTGCCAGAAAGAGCGATCAATAGGGCGGTCGGTGAATGAGAGGATGCGCACCATGATGCTACCTACTTGGTAGTGGCCGATGGCGAGGAACTCTTGGTTGGCACTGATGACGTGCACGAGGTCGCCTTCTTCGGGTTTGCCTGTTATTTTAGCGATTGCACCTGAGAAAATCCATGGGTGGAATCGGAGGATGTTTTCTTCGCGTTTTGGTTTGAGTTGGATTGTAATCATATATATTTTTTTAGACAGAATGACATAAGAACATAATTTTTTAATATAAAGGTCTTGCTTTTGCTTCGCAAAATCTCGACATCAAAGACATAACCTATATTTTGTGTTGTAGTTCGTAATAGATATTGCGGCAAGCCCATGCGTCGATTGCGGCGTATTGTTGTTGGGCAGGTGTGAGTTGGTCAGCTTCCCAATTGGAGAGTTGTTGTCGCTTGCTGATTTTTTGGTTGAAGACGATGGCATAGATTTTTTGTAGGCTCATCTCTTCAATGCCGAAGGCTTTGACGTATTTTTGTAGTTCGATGAAATTCTTTGGTCGGCAAGGCATCCAACGATTGAGCGAATGGAAGTCGTCGTGAACGGAGAGGCCAACTTTCATATGGTCTTCGCTTTCGAGGAGCTCTTTGATGTGTTGGTTTGGGCCAATCTTTTTGAGTCGGAAGAGGTAGGCGCGTCGGTCGGTGGTAAGTTGGAGTAGGGATATAGTGTTAGATTCGCCACGACGGAAAGAGGGACGAGTTTCGGTGTCGAAGCCAATGAGAGGGCATTGCTTGAGGTCGTCGATGGCGGCTGTTACATCTTCGGGACGGTCGATAACAATGATTTCACCCGTGATGTCGCATGGGGGAAGAGTGGAGATTATGGATTTTTCTATTTTACTTGGATATAGCATTTTGTTTTAGACATAAAGACATAAGAACATAAAATCAGTGTTAACGTAAATTGCCATAAATTAATAGTAAATAAAAAAGTTCAATGGATGATTTACGAAAATATGCCTAATAGAAATGGAAGTTTCATCTTGGTAAAATAATGACATGTCTATTAGGGTTACTATTTTATAGTAATAGCGGGTTTACGGGAGTTTCGGGTTCTTCTTCTTCGTCGAAACCATTGACAAGGACTTGGTGGATGGCGAGTTCGGCACAGAGAAGGCGTGTACCCCAAAAGGCGCGGAAATCGTCGATGCAGATGATGAGGGCATCGTTCATGAGGTCTTCGTTGCCAGTTTTTGCTACTTCGGTGAAGTCTTTGAGCGATTGATAAACATCGGCAATATCTTCTGAGATAGATGCTGCGATGACGCTATCGCTGAGGGCTATGTCGGGGTGAATGGCGGTGAGATATTGGTCTTTGTCGCCAAGGAGGTTTTGTACGTCGCCACGCACAGCCTCGTAGTCGTTTTCATCGACAAATTTTTCGGGAGTTTCGTCGTAAATTGCGTTTTTGGTTTCGACCATTGCCGCTTTGAGATATACAAGAGGTAATAATTTGGATAATTTATTGAGAAAATCGGTTTTATCAGATAGAGGGTGTTCGATGAATTTGCAGAATTCTACAGCAACGGTAAGGAATTCGATGCTACCTTTTGCGAATTGTTTCATATTATTTTATATATTAGATATTTTAATAAAAAGTTATTGCGAAGACGATTTGTTTGCCTAGTTGAGCATTGAGTTTTTGTATTAGTTCAGTGCGTTGCATGAATAGGTCGTTGCGGAGCACAGATGATTTTATTCTAACTTTTAAAGCACCGTTTTCGAAAGATTCTCCTTCGCTGTAGCGCACCATAGTTGGTCCTAACATTTGTCGCCAGGTGTTAACTACGTGTACCGCATCAAGACCTTTTGCTGATTGGGCACCAACAATTTTGCGTAAGTCGTTTGAGAGTACTTCTCCTATGCGTTGGACTTTTTTGAAGTAAGACATTTCTGTAAAGTTAAAAGTTTATATACCCCTCCCCACTTTGTGTGCCTCCCTTAATTTAAGTGAGGAATAAGTTAATGTTTTCTTATTTTTGTTGGACTTTTTGTTGTTTGCGTTCTTCTCGGTGTTGTTTACGTTTTTCGCGTCGTTCTTGACGTTCAAGTTTATTTTGTTTGATATTGTCTTGCCAGCTATTCCAAAGTTCTTTTAGATTATTAAAGTTTTCGGAATAGACAAGACCGACACCTTGAGTGGTGAGACCTTTTTTGAATTCGCGATAGTCGTTGGTATGAGTGTATGCTTTAGCGCGTAGTTTACCTGATTGGTTAAGTTTGTATTCTATGTCAAAGTCACCAATAAATGGGGTTGCAGATAAAGCATCATCGCGATAACCAACATTACCATTAATACTTATTCTGCTTGTTGGCGTATATACAAAGTTGAATTCGTATTCGTTGGTACGAGTATCACCTTCGCCAGTAGTACGGAAGTTGACTCCAAATCCCCAATTGTCAAACATTTGAGATGCCCAGTTGTTTAGTTGGGCAGATAAAGTGGATGATACAACAGAGTATAATTCGTTTTGTGTGAAAACATTACTATTTTGTAGGTTTTCAGGAGGGATGAATTTACCGAGAATGAGGAGAGCAATGATTTGGCGATTCATCAGTTCGTCGGTATTTATGGTATTTTGTAAAGCTCGATTTAATTCTTCCTCGGAATTAGGTAAATTGAGGTTGAATTTCACGTTAGGCTGTGTGAGTACTCCTGTAAGATTGAGCAAGCATTGTACGGGTACACTTGTGCGAGAAGTGTTAGAGAGTACGGCTTCGTCGAGGATTTCGGCAAGGTCGGCAGTTAGTTGATAATAAGCATCAATATTAAGATTTGCTCCAAGTGGGTCGCCAGTCCAAGCAAGTGAACTGCCCTCTTTTACGTGGAACTCCTTGCGCAATACATTTTGGAATGTGAAAAGATATTTACCTTGTTCGATTTGTACAGTGCCATATATTTTCATATCGTCGGCATTGATGTCGTATGTAACACGCAAGTTGCCTGAGCCACTACCTGTAAGCATATCTCCCGCTTTTGAGTCGATAATTAAATCAAGATGGGCGTCAGGTGTTATGTCGAGCATAAGATCGAGGATGATATTAGTTTCTGCAGGCTCTTCTTGGGTAGTTTTATCTGTATTGGAATTTGCTATTTCATTTATATTTTGGAATATTACAAATGAATTTTCGCTTGCATAGTAGTTGTCGATAGGTATTACTACGTTAGTTCCTTTGTTGCTACGGGCAAGGCAAGTGATATTGATTGTTTCTTCATTGCCATATATGTGAGCATTACCTGTGCCATATACTTTTCCGTAGAAACTTTCCATGTCGGCTCTAGTAGTGTTCATTACGAGCATATTATTGACGTTGATGTTGAGGTCAAGTTTTACGTTTTTGAAATAATTATGATTTATTTGACCTTCAATATATCCTGAATGACCTTCGGCATCATATACATCAATATGCCCAAATTTTATGGTGTTTTTATCAACGTAAATAGAATCAGAGAAGTAGAAGGCTGTTTTTAGGAAATCAACATAGATAGAAGCGTTTTCGGCGTATGCAGCTACATCTACCGCTACCTCTTTTTTCTTGGTGTAGCCATGAATATGTACATCCCCCCAAGCGTTACCTTTTACGCGACCGAATATTTCAGCAAGGTAGTAGTCTATGAAAGCTACATCAATGCCGTAGGCTTTACCTCTGATATCAAGAGAGTCGTTAGGAATGAAGTAGTTGCCTCCGAGAATGGCTGTAGTGTCGTTGTTGTCGGCTATAACAGTACCATCGAAACGGAGACTAGTAGTAGAGTGGTCGAAATTGCAAGTAGCGACAGCAGTGCCGAAATAAGAGCCATCGAAGAAGAAGTTTTCTGAAATGACATCGGCATTGATTTCTGGCAATGTGAGTGCATTTGCTATAGAGGCATTGCCATTGACGATACCTCCAAAGGATATTTCGGTCTCTTCAGGTAGGAGTTCGTCGATATAGTTGAGCGAAATATTTTTGAGTTGAACGTCGATGGTATCAGATTGACTTTTAGAGGCTATACCATTGATTGCGATGAGTTGGTCGTCGTTGCTATGAATCTTAAAGTTATCAATAATAATTTTGTTAAAATCGCTCCAAATGGTACTTTGGTTGATGATCCATGATTTATTTTGGAGGATAAGTTCAGTTGGGCGTATAGTCGTGTTGGTTATTAGTTGGGAGTTATTGGTTGATAGTTCAGTTTGTGCAACAAATTCGCCTGCAAATAGTTTGCTTGCATTGTTATTGTCCCAAGTGAGGTTTGTGAGAATTGTGTCATTCGCAGTTTTTATATTTATTGCAGCATTTAGATGACTCATTTTAAGGTCAGTAGCGGCTGATAATATAAGATTTAGCGAATTGTTTTGATTGTTGATATTAAGGTCAATACTATCTATATTGATTTTTCCATTTGATAGCTTAGGTATGTATATTTCGGTTTCAAGGTCGTTGGTTATGGAATTGAGATTGGCATATATTGAGATATTATCGGTTGTGTACCAAGGAATATCGAGAGTTTGTAGTAGTGGTTTTAGAGGTTCTATTGAAAGAATACAAGAGAAGTCGTTAGTTTTAGTTGTTGGTTTCTCGAAATTTTTGAGGATAGGCATTGATTTGGCGACAATAGAGATAAAATGATTAACTAAAGCAGAGATAGTATAATTGCCACTTATGCCACCATTGATTATGTCTGATTCGATTGAGGCAGCAGTAATGGAGTCGTTTTCTGCATTGAGAGCTAATCTATTCATGAAATAAGATTTATCTCCGTTTACGAGTAAAAGAGAGTCGATATTTGCATATCCAGCCATAGTAGACCAACGTTCGCCCGAAAAGTCGGCATTGGTAGAGACTGAAATGTTAAGATCTGGGTAAGTGTCAATAATGTTGAGCTTATTGAGATTGAGATTTTTTAGTTCGGCAGAGAAGTCAAAATGGTTTGTGCTATCATTCTTAGCAATTTGTCCATTGAAATTAAAATAGCCATTTGGGTCGTTGAGTAAGAATTTACCAGCAAACATCGTAGGAGTGATTTCTCCATCAATTTTTATGTTTTGATAGTTGTAGTTTTTGAATCCGAATGTGCTAATGTTGATTTTTGTATTTGCTGAGAATGGTTGTTTTGTGCTTAATCTGATTGTAGAGTTGGAGTTAAACGATATATGGTTTAATTCTGATGCAGGAAGTAGTTTGTTGAGGTGTAGGTAATTAGAGCCAATGCGACCATTTATTAAGAAAAGATTGAAATTATCTCGTATTTTCAGGTTGACATCAGTTTTTATATTACCTATGTTGCTTGAAAGATTACCATAAAGCACGAGATTGGAAGTGTAGCCTGAAATTTCGCCAGAATATTGACATAATCCAAGATTGCTGATTTCGTTAGGCAAGACGAATGGTTGTTTTGATATATTTGCTATAAGGTCTTGTACCGAAGCCTTGTCGAAACGTATGTGATTGATAGCACCTTTGAAGTAGGTGTTTTTTATGTCGGGTAGCCCTAAAGTTTCGATGTCGGCACTGATAGATAGCGTGTTGCCATATTGGGCTTTAAGGTTAGTGGCTTTAAGGTTGTCGAGAGTACCATCTATTTTTGCAGAGATAGAAGCATGGCGTTTAAGTTTTTGTAGCTCGGGTACAAAATGTTTTAAGTCTGACAATTGTAAGTCAGCTTTTGATATGTTAAATTTGAATTTTGTTTTAGCCCAATCAACTTCGTTTTGTTTATTGCGAGCTAAAAGAATAACGGTCGAATCAGTGATTAATTGAGTGTTAGGCAAATTGATATTGGCAAATGGAATGATGAACGACGAATCGGTCAATTCGACGTATGTGCTGAGATGCGACAATCTGAATCCTGACTTTTCTTTTAAGTTTAGGTAACTTATATTGGCTTCAAGATTAGATTGACTAGTAAGAGAGAATTGAAATTGGGTAAAAAGACTATCAATAGCAATGTCGTTGACATCGAATTGCCATTTTTTTAGATTTTGAGAAGGGGCTGTATAGTTTGCATATTTAAAAGAGGCATTGTTGAGCGTAATAATAGGGAATATTAGGTTGGGAGTTTCTTTTTTCTCTTTCGGAGTTAAGGCATCTATAATAAACTGAATATTGAGTATGCCTGTAGAGTCGGTATATAGGTTAGCATCGAGGTTGTTGATGGTTATATTCTCGATAAGAATATCCCCTTTTAGTAACGATAAAATGTTTATTTTTGCATCAATATTGTCGATTGAGACTATTTTTTTGTTTGATAAATCGCCAGCATATACAGATTGGAGGTTGAGTTTATTGAAAAATTTGAGCGAAATGTGTCCTATCTCAAATTCTGCATCAGTCGATTCTTCTAATCGGTCGGTTAATTGTTGGATAATATAATTCTGTACTTTGTTGTTATTCAACAAAATAAAAGGAGTAATCAACAAAACTATTAAAGTTATGATTACAATTAGCGTTATTTTTGTAGATTTTTTTATAACTTTGTACTTTAATTTGCAAATTTAATAAAAAATGCACAATGCACAATGCACAATGCACAATTTTTTTTCTTTCAAAAGTGAGATTGTTGTCTTGTATATTGTGTTTATGTGATACTATTTTAATTTAAATTATGGCTATAATAATTTTGGGAATAGAGTCGTCGTGCGATGATACATCGGCTGCGGTATTGCGAGATGGGGAGTTATTGTCGAATGTTACAGCAGGTCAAGCGGTACATGAGATGTATGGAGGTGTTGTGCCCGAGTTGGCATCGCGAGCGCATCAGCAGAATATCATTCCAGTGGTTGATGCTGCGTTGAAAAAAGCTGGTGTTGATCGTAAAGACATTAGTGCAGTGGCATTTACTCGTGGGCCGGGACTTATGGGGTCGTTGTTGGTAGGTACATCGTTTGCTAAAGGATTTGCATTGGGTTTGGATATACCGATGATAGATGTTAATCACTTGCAAGCGCATGTGTTGGCTCATTTTGTGCGCGAGCCAGGAATAGAGCCTCATTTGCCAGAATTCCCGTTTTTGTGTCTTTTGGTGTCTGGCGGTAATTCGCAAATTATACTTGTAAAATCGTATAAAGAGATGCAAGTATTGGGCCAGACTATTGATGATGCTGCAGGTGAGGCGTTCGATAAATGCGCGAAAGTGATGGGATTGCCTTATCCAGGAGGTCCGTATATCGACAAGTATGCTAAAATGGGTGATGCTAAAGCATTTACTTTTGCTAAACCACATATCAAGGGGTTTGATTATAGTTTTAGTGGATTGAAAACATCATTCCTTTATACACTTCGTGATGCGCAAAAAGAAGACCCTAATTTCGTGCAGAACCATTTGTATGATTTGTGTGCATCGTTGCAAAAGACAGTGATTGATATTCTTATGGATAAAGTGCATAAAGCAATGAAAGAGACAGGGGTGAAGCATTTGGCTGTGGCGGGTGGAGTTTCTGCCAATTCGGGATTGCGTGCCGCATTCGAAGATTATGGTCGTCGTCATAGAGTAGAGGTATATATACCGAAGTTCTCATTTACAACCGATAATGCCGCTATGGTGGCAATTACAGGATATTATAAATATCTTGATGAGGATTTTTGTGCTGTGGATTTGGCTCCGTATGCAAGAGTTTTAATTTAGTTGCTAATTTATAATTATTAGTTATAGGTTTGATTTGATGTAATAATTTGAAAATTATGGCAAATTTCAAATTTCAAGATTATTGGAAAAAGTTGGGGGTATATCAAGGAATAGTGCTTTTTTTGATAGTGATGTTTGCGTCTAATTTTTTTTGGAAACTTACAGTGAGCGGCGATGAAAATGGTTTGGAAGCTAGTTTTTTATGGATAGATTTGTCTGCTATATTTGCAGGAATGTGTTATCATCTAGCTTCGGTTGTACATACTGTTTTTAATTGGTTGGGCATAACTACATATCTTTATGAAACAACAATTTATCACTTTAATGGAGAAGGCGTGCGTATAGTGTGGGGGTGTAATGGCATAAAACAATCTTTCATATTTACGATGATAATGTTATTTGCGCGTGGGCCTATGAAACACAAATTGTGGTTTATTCCATTAGGTTTGGTTTGTGTCTATTTGATAAATGTTACGCGATTGCTGTTTCTGTCTTATATAGTGCGCGATTATCCCGATACATTTGAATTTTGGCATGGTGGGGTTACAAAATATCTATTCTATGGGTTGATATTCCTTATGTGGGTATTGTGGAATGATTATTTAGTGCCAAAATTAGTAGATATAAAAAAAGTTAGCAATTAGTTGCTAACTTTTTTTATGTCTTTTATCATCAACTGAGTGGTTGTAGTGTTGTTGAATGTGTTGTCTTCGAGAGTATAGACAATGTCGAGTGGGTTGAATGCTTTTAGGTCTTGACTATATTCGGCCATACGAAAGGCAATACCATTCATTACGTTTTCTGATGATTCGTCGGTGAGTTCGAGTTTGAGGTGCTCGTTGTCGCGCCCTACGATTTTACTTGCTCCATTATAGTCGAATACTCGGTGTGTGTAGAAAATAGGTTTTGGATTGCCCGGACCGAAAGGTTCGAATTGGCGCAAGATGCGAATGAATTTAGGTGTGATATCTGAGAATTGTAACTTAGCATCAATCTCGATTTGAGGCGTAAGTTGGTACTCTTGAATGTTTTCGGCTACGTATGTCTCGAAACGACGAATGAACTCTTCGAGATTTTCTTCTTTCATTGAAAGACCAGCGGCATAGGTGTGTCCACCAAAATTTTCTAACAAATCGCGACATGAATCAATAGCACTATAGAGGTCAAAACCTTGTACAGAGCGAGCTGAACCACTGACAATACCATTGTTTTTGGTAAGAACGATAGTCGGTTTGTAGTATTTTTCGGTGAGGCGTGACGCAACTATTCCCACAATACCTTTGTGCCAATTAGGATTATAGACCACGATTGAGCGTTTGTCGCGTTGCATTTCATCAGTAACCGATTGTTCTGCCTCGGTAGTTGTTGCTTTATCTACATCTTTACGTTCTTCGTTGTAGCTATTGATGTTGGCGCTAAGTTGGCGAGCGTGATTTAGGTCGTTAGATATGAGTAATTCTACCACTTCGCGACCTGATTTCATACGACCTGAAGCATTGATACGAGGCCCGATTTTGAAAACTATGTCGTTGATAGTTATGTCGGTGTCATGACCATTTTTGTTGCCACGAGTGTTTTTGAATCCACACGTTTCAATGATGGCTTTCAATCCACGCGAAGGATGTTCGTTTAGACGTTTGATGCCGAAATGGGCAAGAATACGATTTTCTCCAGTGATTGGCACAATGTCAGAAGCAATACTTACTGCCACAAAATCGAGCAAAGCTTCTAATCGAGCGAAGTCAATGCCATTGTCAATAGCAAAAGCTTGCATAAATTTGAAACCGACACCACAACCCGAAAGATGTTCGTATGGGTAAGTGTCATCTGCTCGTTTCGAGTCAAGAACTGCCACTGCTCGAGGTAGAGTGTCGTCTGTCGTGTGGTGGTCGCAAATGATGAAGTCTATGCCTAATGAAGAGGCATAATCTACTTGGTTGATAGCCTTGATGCCACAATCGAGCGAGATGATTAGGGATACATTGTGCTCTTTGGCATAGTCAATGCCCGCTTTCGAGATACCATATCCTTCCTTGTATCGATCTGGAATGTAGTAGTCGAGTTGCGACGATTGTGTGTAAGGTTGTAAGAACTTGTAAACGAGCGCAACAGCAGTCGTGCCATCTACATCATAATCACCATAGATAAGAATGTTTTCCTTTTTTTGTAAAGCTCGGTTGAGACGCTTTACTGCCAAATCCATATCCTTGATGAGGAATGGGTCGTGAAGTTCGGATAGAGAGGGACGAAAGAAGGCTTTTGCTTCATCGAAAGTGTTTATTCCTCTCTTAACCAGTAGTTTTGCCAATGATGGCGATAATCCTAATTCTTCTGCTAATTTCTTCTGATTACATTCTTCTTCTGGTGTTAAAGTTTGAAAAATCCATTGATTTAGCATTGTATATATTTTTTTATTATTTTTTTCGTAAGTTTTTGGGGGTATAATGTCTTTTTGCGTAAGAGTGGGTGTAATCGTAATGATATAAACTATAGTAATTGTAGTGATTATGGGGGAGATAAGTATATAAAAAGACATGAAATTTCAATCTACAAATATAGTGTTTTTATTTTATATTTCATAATTTTTTGATTGTTTTTTATAAAAATGTTTTTAGGTGCTTGTAGAATGGAAAAAAAATGGTAAATTTGCAAAGTTATGCAAACAGAATTAAAAAAGGCAGTAGAGGTAATGCGCCAAGGTGGCGTGATATTGTATCCCACTGATACCGTGTGGGGTATAGGTTGCGATGCAACCAATGCAGAAGCCATTGCGCGAATATATGAAATTAAGCGTCGTGTAGAATCTAAGTCGATGATTGTGCTTGTCGATAGCGAAGTAAAAGTAGAAGGTTATGTGCGTGATGTGCCCGAAATAGCTTGGGATTTAATTGAAGTGGCGGATAAACCTTTGACTATTATTTATGACAATGCAAAGAATCTACCTGATAATCTTGTAGCTGAAGATGGCTCTATTGCTATTAGAATTACGAAGGAGCAATTTTCGCAGCAATTGTGTCGCATGATGCGAGTGCCGGTGGTCTCTACATCAGCCAACGTGAGCGGAGAACCAACACCTCGTAACTTTTTTGAAATATCTGACGAAATCCTAAATGCTGTAGATTTTGTCGTAGATTATCGTCGCGAAGAAGAGGTGTTACCTCAACCTTCGAGTATTATTAAATTAGGTTCTAAAGGTCAAGTGAAAGTTATACGATGAATCGCAGACGTGTAATATTTTATGCTATTTTTGATATAGTTGCTGCACTTTTGGTGTGGTTATTATTCTATTTTTATCGCCGAATAACCAACGATATGGTTTTGTTTGGTGCTGAAATAGAATATGTTTTTGTGCCAAATTATTCTCTATTACCTTCTGCATTTTCATTCCCTTTTGTGGCATTCTTTATTCATTATCTTACAGGTTTTTATAATACAAAGGTTCGACGTTCTCGTCTTGTTGAATTTTTTTCCACATTTATAGGTACATTTTTTATTTCTACAATTATCTATTTCGGAATGTTGGTTGACGATATCGTCGTAAGTTATACTTTCTACTATAGGTCGTTTCTGACATTGTGGGGATTGTTTTTGGTGATAACTTATTTGTTTCGTATCGTGCAGACTTCGATTGTTTTGTCGAAACTCCGTAAGGGGTTGATTCCTAATAATGTGTTGATTATAGGAACAGGAGATACAGCAAAAAAGGTGACTGAGATAATCAACAAAGATTCACATCGTACGGGACAACAAATCATAGGTTATATAGCCGTTCGCGACCGAGTTGTTGTTAATGAAAATATGCTGTTGGGACGGTTGAACGACATGGAAGAGGTGGTACGCCGTCAGGATGTGAATGATGTGATTATTGCTGTTGATAATATGGATAACGATTTGATTTTTAGTATCGCCAATCGTTTGATAGTGTGTGGTGTTGAGGTGAAGTTTGCCCCTCGTTTATTTGAGGTTGTTGCTGGTCATGTTTCGTTCACTAATGTCACATCCGAGCCTTTAGTTGATATAACTTCGTCGCGTATGCCTGCATGGCAACAATCTGTGAAACGTGTTTTTGACGTTGTATCTAGTGCTGTTGCTATGCTCATTTTATTGCCTATATATTTGTATGTTGCGGTAAAAGTGAAATTGGGTAGCAAGGGACCTATTTTCTATAAACAAGAGCGAATTGGTTATGAAGGACGTCCGTTTATGATTTATAAATTCCGCACTATGTACACTGATGCCGAAAGTCAAGGACCTCAGCTTAGTCAGGTGAACGACCCTCGTATTACACCGTTTGGGCATGTAATGCGTAAATATCGTCTTGACGAATTGCCTCAGTTTTGGAATATTATCAAGGGGGATATGTCTATCGTAGGTCCGCGTCCAGAACGTCGTTACTATATTGATCAAATAGAGAAAATCGCACCATATTATTGTCTTGTGTATAAAGTGAAACCTGGATTATTGTCGTGGGGGCCAATTAAAATTGGGTATAGCGATACGGTAGAAAAGATGGTTGAACGTCTCCGCTACGATATTATTTACATGGACAATATGACATTGCAAACTGATATTAAAATTCTTTTTTATAGTATTGAAGTAATTGTTTGTGGTAAGGGTCAGTAATTTAACGATGATTATATGAAATTTTGAGTTTATCTTTTGTGCAAAATTTTCCGATTATGAAACATTTACTCTATATTCTAACTATTCTATCGCTCTGCGCTTGCGTCAATAAAGTAAAAAACGAAACATCAACCCCAGCCTCAACCGAAAAAAAGGCTATCCAATACGCCAAGGGATTCGATATTTTCTATACCGACAATTATAAAACCGTCGTAGTCTATAATCCTTGGAACGATGGCGAAATTCAACAAACCTATTTCCTCGTTGCCGACAACTCTATCGAAACTCCTACTAATGGCATCAAAGTCGTTCTCCCTGTCGAAAATATTGCCATCTCAAGCACTACCCATGTCGAATTTCTCAATCTCTTAGGCGAACTATCTACCATCAAAGGAGCTTGCACACCACACCTTATTTATAACGACACCATCCGTGCTCGCCATGCCTGTGGCAAAATCCAATCGCTCGGCGATGCCCACAACGTCAATCTCGAGCAACTCCTTCACCTCTCGCCCGACATCTATTTCGCCGCATCCTACAATCAGCATGACGAGCAAGCCAAACGCCTACAACATAGTGGTGTAAATCTTGTTTTTAACAACGAATGGACTGAATCCTCGCTTCTTGCACGTGCCGAGTGGATCAAATTCGTGGCGGCGTTTTTTGACAAGGAGGCTCTTGCCGATTCTATCTTTTCCCAAATCGAACAAGATTATATTCAAGCCCGCCAAATTGCCCAATCCGTCACCAACAAACCTACCGTCATGGCAGGTGGCAATTTCAAGGGTACATGGTATATGCCAAGCGGAGCGTCTTATATGGGTCGCCTCTTTGCCGATGCCGGAGCCGACTATCTCTATGCCAACGACCAATCTACTTCGGCCTCGTTGCCTCTCAATTTCGAGACCGTGTTGAGCCACTTCTACGATGCCGACATCTGGCTCAATGCCCCAACCACCACCCTCGAAGCCCTCTTCCAGATGGACTCTCGCCACAGCCTTTTCCGTTCAGCACGCGAGGGTAGGGTATATGCCTTCTATCGCCGCACCCTCCCCGACGGAGCCAACGACTTTTGGGAGAGTGCCGTCGCTCGCCCCGACCTCGTCCTCAAAGACATCATCTGGGCTCTCCATCCCAACCTCCTTCCTGACTATATCCCCACTTACATAATACAACTTAACTAAAAGAGACGCAAACCCTTGCGTCTCTTTTGTTTTATTTATAATCAGAACTATAAAAGGGCAGAAGGGCGTCGAAGACGTCCAATCATGCTTAACCGCTGCGTGACTTTTTGCGATAAACGAGAGCAGAACCAAGTTTACTTGAGTTATGCCGAGTGTAGCAAAAATCTTGAGCGTAGCGAAAAATGAGCGAAGCGAAGGAACCTGCGGATGAAAAATCACCTTCTCCCCACGTCCCCAAAGGGGGCGAACCAAATATCCTTTCAACTAAGTAGAAGAAGAACCCCACCTTCAAGCAAACTACAACATAGTATAAATATATGACAAATATACTATAAACATACTATAACCATATCTGCAGAGTATAAATCTAATACCTAATCTCACCATTACCATCCAACTCCGTCCTTTTCGCACCAATTTTCCTCATATAATTTGTTTATGTAAAAAATAATTCTTACCTTTGCGAGTGCAATCCCATGCCGATTGGGTCATATCGGCGTGGGTAATTTATTTTATTGAAAAAAGACGTTTATTGTAACGTTTTGTTCTGGCGTTTTCGAAACTTCGCAACTTTCATTTACACTCAGAGCTTAACAACGATAGATGTCCTACGGGTTGTTATAAACAAACCTACGAGATGACATGCATATTTGTGTCATCCGTTCGGGCGTAAAATAACATATCGGCGTGGGCTTCGCGTTGTTGTTCTAGTGTAATGGGCAATGCGAAGGCCTCGAAAACGTGGAACGACAACAGTCGGATTCCACGTTTTTTTCTATCAAAATGTACAACAAAAACCTCTCCCTACCCAACAGCAAGGTGCAAGCAACCTGTGCCGTAGAAAACCGCCATCCTTTTTATTTGTACATTTTGAATAACAGTTTGATTATAATCAACTTAAAATATTAACTTAAAAATTCTAATTATTATGAAGAAATTTTACTTTTTATTGATTGCATTGCTATGTAGTGTAACAATGGCATTTGCGTATGATGCGTATATTGATGGTATTTATTATTATTTTGACCATGAGAATAAGACAGCTGAGGTTACTGGTTATCATAATAATGGAAATTATAATTGTTATTCTGGAAATGTAGTTATTCCAGAATATGTAAGTTATAATGGCGAGAAATATATTATAATTTCTATTGATAGTTATGCTTTTCATAAATGTGAAAATCTTATATCTATCACAATTCCTAATAGTGTAACAAGCATTGGAGGTAATGCTTTTTCGGATTGTATATCTCTTACATCTGTAGAGATTCCTAGTGAAGTGACAGAAATAGGACCTAGAGCTTTTAGTAACTGTGTGGGACTTACATCAGTTGTATTTTCTAATGGTGTTACTAAAATTGGATATGAAGCCTTTTCGGGCTGTATATCTCTTCTGCCGTGTATAATTCCTAGTAGTGTACGGATTATTGAAGATGGTGTATTTATACATTGTTCAAGTATTACATCAATTATAATTCCTAATAGTGTTATAGAAATTGGAAATTATGTATTTAGAGGATGTACAAGGCTTTCTCAAATAAATGTAAATGAGGATAATCAAAATTATGCATCTATTGATGGTGTTTTATATGATAAGAATATAACAAAATTGATATGTTGTCCAGCTGGAACAAATTTAACATCTATATTAATTCCTAATAGTGTGACTGAGATAGGAGATGAGGCATTTAGTGGTTGTATAGGACTTATGGCAATTGAAGTTGAAAAAGACAATCAAACTTATGCTTCTTTTGATGGTGCTTTGTATGATAAAAATTTAACAACTCTTATTTATTGCCCTGAAGGTAAAACTTCGATTGAAATACCGAATAGTGTTACTTCAATTGAAATTAGAGAAGGTGGTGATTTTTCTTATAATTCTAATCTTACATCTATTAATGTTGCAGAGAATCATGAAATTTATGCATCAGTAGATGGTGTTTTATATGATAAAAATATAACAACATTAATGTGTTGTCCTCAAGGTAAAGTTTTAGTAACAATCCCCAATAGTGTAACTTCTATTGGAGATTATGCATTTTCTTCTTGTTCATCTCTTGTTTCAATCACAATTCCAGAGAGTGTCACTTCGATTGGGGATGGTGCATTTGAAGATTGTTTGGGGTTTACTTCTATTGAAATCCCGCATAGTGTAACTGAGATTGGTAGTGGTGCGTTTTATGGATGTGTAGGATTTACATCAGTTATAATAGGTAATGGTGTAACTTTGATAGATGATGAAGTATTTAGGGAATGTGTAGAACTTACATCTGTTATAATAGGTAGTGGAGTAACTTCTATTGGAAGTTGTACATTTGGGGAATGTGTAGGACTTACATCAATTGAAATTGAGGCTCAAAATCCACCAGTGATTGATGATGATACATTTGAAGAAGTATCTCGTTCTATTCAAATAAAAGTGCCTTGTGGTAGTAAAGCAAAATATCAAATTGCAGAATATTGGAAAGAGTTTGTAAATTATGAAGAGGTGCCAGGGGCAACTTTAATAGTGGATGTCAATGACAAAACAATGGGATTTGCAACTATTACTAAACCAAATAGTTGTACAGACGATGTGGCACAAGTGCAAGCGCAGGCTTTGGCGGGATATGAATTTGTGCGTTGGAGCGATGGTGCTACTGAGAATCCTCATATCTTGCTCGTTACTGAAGATATAACTATTACTGCCGAATTCCGAAAAATTGGTGAAGAGCCAGAAGACAAACCAGGTGAAAAACCGGGCGAAGACGAAACGCATAATAATTTCATAGTAGAATCGGCAGATAAAACACAAGGCAATGTGAAAATAACAATCACAGCAGAAGCTATCGAAGGTTTCGAATTCGACCATTGGTCGGATGGTAGCACCGAAAACCCACGAGTTGTTACATTAGATGCTGATGTAGAGCTATATGCATATTTCCGAGTAGCAGGCACTGGATTGGAAAACAATGTAATTTCATCTGCCAATATATACACTACCGCTGGCACCCTTCATGTCGAAGGCGCAGAAACAGCCTACCATATTCTCGATGCCTCTGGTCGTCTAATCTACTCTGGCAATGCCACATCCCTCTCTCTCCCTCGTGGCGTTTATATCATCACTATCGCAGGCGAAATGCAAAAGGTAGTTTTATAAAAATTATCTTATGACTATACCAAATCCTCGAAGGTGATATGCTTTCGAGGATTTTTTTGTCATATATTTTCCCCTGCTGTGTCATCCTTTTGTGTCATCTTGGCAGAAAAATATTTTTTATGACCAAAAAATATAAAAAAAATCGTTTGGCACACCATTTGAAGTTATATTAGCGACCGGACGAGCAAAGCGATCCGGGTATATCCGGGAAATCCGGAAAATAAAATCGAATATTAACAAAATAAAACAAATAAACAATCATGGGAAAAATTATTGGTATTGACCTCGGCACAACTAACTCGTGCGTGGCAGTAATGGAAGGTAACGAACCTGTTGTAGTAACTAACGCTGAAGGTAAACGCACAACTCCTTCAATCGTGGCATTCATCGATGGCGGCGAACGCAAAATCGGCGACCCTGCTAAACGTCAAGCGGTTACTAACCCTAACAAAACTGTATATTCTATCAAACGCTTTATGGGCGAAACTTACGACCGCGTTTCTAAAGAAATCGAACGTATGCCTTATAAAGTAGCTAAAGGCGACAACAACACTCCTCGCGTGGATATCGACGGCCGCCTCTATACTCCACAAGAAATCTCAGCTATGGTACTCCAAAAAATGAAAAAAACTGCTGAAGATTATCTTGGTCAAGAAGTAACTGAAGCTGTTATCACTGTGCCTGCTTACTTCTCTGACGCTCAACGTCAAGCTACTAAAGAAGCTGGCGAAATCGCAGGTCTTACTGTTCGTCGTATTGTAAACGAACCTACTGCTGCTGCTCTTGCTTATGGTCTCGACAAGGCTAACAAAGATATGAAAATCGCTGTATTCGACCTCGGTGGTGGTACTTTCGATATCTCTATCCTCGAACTTGGTGATGGCGTATTCGAAGTGAAATCTACTAATGGTGATACTCACCTCGGTGGCGACGACTTCGACCACGTGATTATCGACTGGTTGGCTGACGAATTCCTCCGCGAAGAAGGTGCCGACCTCCGCAAAGACCCTATGGCTATGCAACGTCTCAAAGAGGCTGCTGAAAAAGCTAAAATCGAACTTTCAAGCACTACTTCAACTGAGATCAACCTCCCTTATATCATGCCTGTAGGTGGTGTGCCTAAACACTTGGTGAAAACTCTCACTCGCGCTCAATTCGAAAAATTGGCTGACCGTCTCATCCAAGCTTGTCTCCCTCCATGCGAAAACGCATTGAAACACGCTGGTTTCAGCAAATCTGATATCGACGAAGTTATCCTCGTAGGTGGTTCTACTCGTATCCCTGCTATCCAAGAACTCGTTGCTAAATTCTTCGG
>JAZLDO010000064.1:0-22645 GCA_045614825.1 Candidatus Aphodosoma sp.
GACCAATTTGGTCATGCTGGCATGGGTGGCGCTGGTGGTTTCGGCGGTGGTGGCATGAATATGGAAGATATATTCTCGCAATTCGGTGATATCTTTGGCGGTCATTTCGGCGGATTTGGCGGTTTCGGTGGATTTGGCGGAGGAGGTTCGCGCCAACGCGTCAACCGAGGTTCAGACTTGCGCGTACGTGTCAAATTGTCATTAAAAGAGATTGCCACTGGTTGCGAAAAGAAAATTAAAGTGCGTAAAGCGGTAACTTGTACTCACTGCGATGGCTCTGGAGCAAAAGATTCGCATAGCACTACGACTTGTCCGGAATGCGGTGGCTCGGGTTATGTTACTAGAGTTCAACGTACTATCCTCGGCAATATGCAGACTCGCACTGCTTGTCCGAAATGCAACGGTGAGGGTAAAATTATCAAAGATGAATGTCCACACTGTAAAGGCGAAGGTGTAACTATCCAAGAGGAAATTATCACAATCAATATCCCTGCAGGTGTGGCAGAAGGTATGCAACTCAGCATGTCGGGCAAAGGTAATGCTGCGCGCCGTGGTGGTATCCCTGGAGATTTGCTTATCGTAATCGAAGAAGAAAAACACCCAGAACTTATCCGTGACCAAAATAATTTGATATACAATCTTTTACTTGACTTACCTACTGCGGTATTAGGTGGAATGGTAGAAATTCCTACTATTGACGGAAAAGTGAAAGTAAAAATTGACAAGGGAACACAACCTGGCAAGGTTTTAAGATTACGCAATAAAGGGCTTCCAGATGTAAATCGTTATGGAACAGGTGATTTATTGGTAAATATCGGGGTGTATATCCCAGAAGATTTATCATCAGATGAAAAGAAAATATTTGAAAAATTAAGCGAATCAAAGAATATGAAACCTAATGCTTCGGCTTCAAAAAACTTCTTTGCTCGATTTAGAAACCTTTTTGAGTAGTTGCTAGTTTTTTTAACATAAGTACAAAATTTTCGTTTGTTGGTTGACAATTTTAGTGCGTATTTTTAACAGGTTGTGAGGATATTGACTTTTTTTAAGTACATGCCTTGTAATTAGCTCAGACGCACGAGCCGTGCGTCCCTACAAGATTAAAATATGTACGTTTGATAAAAGGGGAATAAAAAAGGGACGCGAGTGCGTCCCTTTTATATAAATAATTAAAACATTAAAGTTTTGCGTTCAACGCAGAACCTGCTTTGAATTTAACTGATTTTTTAGCTGCGATAGTAATTTTTTCGCCTGTTGATGGATTTACGCCTTGACGTTCTGGACGTTCAACGACAGCGAAATTACCAAAACCAAGAAGGGCAACTTGTTCGTTAGCAACAAGAGCTTCTTCGATAGCTTCTAATGCAGCGTCAACAGCTTTTTTAGCGTCAACTTTAGTCATACCTGTTTTTTCGGCTACGGCAGCCGCAAGTTCTGTTCTGTTCATTTTTTTCAAATTTAAAGTTATTATTATTGTTAATTAAAAAAGCATAATTTTACCCCACAAAAATATATCAAATTATTGACATACACAAGTTTTTATAACTTTTTTTTGTATAAAAAATTTACAAATTGAAAAAATATGTTATAAAACATATAAATTTGGCTTTTTTTTAGTAATTTTGCACAATAAACAATAAAAATATGAATTACAATAGAGGTTCAATTTTCGGAAATATACCACCTGTAGTGCTCAATTTAATGATAATCAACCTACTTTTCTGGTTTGCATCGCAGGTTCTACCGTCAACTTTTGGCATAGATTTAATAAAAATCTTTGGTTTGCACTATTGGTTTTCGGATAAATTTAATCCTATACAACTCGTAACCTACATGTTTATGCACGATACAAGTAGCATTAGCCACTTGTTTTGCAACATGTTTGGTATATGGATGTTTGGTCGTACGTTGGAACAGGTATGGGGAGCAAAAAAATTCTTATTTTTCTATTTCTTCACAGGCATAGGCGCAGGAATTATACAAGAACTAACTTGGATGATTGACCTCCACGACATTACAACAGCAATGGACATTGCCATTGCAGAAAATTCTGGAGAAGCATTAGTACCATTCAGCAGTATGTTCACAGGTGGCAATATTGCTAACGCTACCGCAGTAGATGTCATTAGATTGAAACAACAAATATTTGCAGCTCACGTTACAGTTGGTGCATCGGGTGCACTATTTGGCATATTATTGGCATTCGGATGGTTATTCCCAGAAGCAAAAATGGGATTATTATTCGTGCCATTTATGATTCCTGCCCGCATATTTGTGGCTATATATGCCGCATTTGAATTGTTCTTCGGTGTAACAGGATTTGCATTTGACAATGTGGCACACTTCGCTCACTTAGGCGGTATGCTATTTGGTGCTGGAATATTGTGGATGTGGCAAAGACGAGGGAAACTTTATTGATAGTGAGTAGTTTTTTTTTAACATAAGTACAAAATTTTTGTTTGTTGGTTGAGAATTTTAGTGCGTATTTTTAGTAGTTGTAAGGATATTAACTTTTTTAAGTACATGCCTTGTAATTAGCTCGGACGCACGAGCCGTGTGCCACTACAATATGACTCGGAAATGGACGAACGGGCAAAGCGAGTCCGAACGTTGAACGTTAACTATAGACTTTTGACTTATTTTATTATGAATTGGAATGATATAAAAGCTTTTTACCTAAGGGGAACTTCGTTGATGCGATTGATTTACATCAACGTTGGGGTGTTTGTATTGGTTAAACTTATTTCGCTGTTTTTGATTTTGTTTAATATCAATACTGCGCTACTTACTACCTATTTGGAGTTGCCATCTAATTTGACAACTTTGCTATATCAACCATGGGGTGTGGTAACATATATGTTTCTACACGCTGATGTGATGCATATATTCTTTAATATGATTTCGCTCTATTGGTTTGGACGAATTGCATTGGAACGTATATCACAAAAACAGCTAGTTGCACTATATATATTAGGTGGATTGTCGGGCGCTGCACTATATTTGTTAGCATACAATATATTTCCCTATTTTTCAATTGCAGTACACAATAGTTACCTATTAGGTGCTTCGGGTGCAGTGGTTGCAATCTGTGTAGCTGCAGCGACTTTACAACCAAACTACCCTATCCGCTTAATGTTCATAGGAGAAGTGAAATTGGTATGGTTAGCAGTTGGTATGGTGGCTATCAGCTTATTTGGTATCACAGGCAACAATGCTGGAGGCGAATTTGCCCATATTGGAGGGGCTATATTAGGATATTTCTATGCCAAAGCATGGATGAAAGGCAAAGATTACTCACGCCCTGTTACATCGGTCATAAATTGGTTTACCGACCTTTTCAAACGCAAACCCAAAATGAAGGTGCACACAGGAGGTAAACAAACCGCCACACGAATGAAAACAGATGCAGAATATAACAGAGAAAAACGTGCTAACGAAGTTGCTATTGACGCTATTCTCGACAAAATAAAACAACGTGGGTATGAAAGTCTTAGCGCTGACGAGAAGAGAGAATTGTTTGATAGAAGCAAAAGATAGAATTGAGAGTTGAGAATTGAGAGTTATTGACTAATAACTAATAACTAAAAAAATGTTGCGTAATATCGTGAAATATATAATGGTTGCGGTGACGGGAATGATAGTATTATGCTATTTCCTGGGGTTGTCGGCTCAATGGATTTCGCCTGAAACATTGGGTTTGCCGACTTATTTTGTTATGGCTATGCCCTTATGGATTTTACTAGTATTTGCGCTAATTATATTTTGGTTATGTTGCAAAAAATGGGGTTATGCGATAACAATCATTGCAATAATGGCACTTACGTTCGGACAATGGCGCAATGTGATAACGATAAATAAGCCATTTAATGATCAACAGTCAACAGTCAACGGTCAACAGACCATCAAGATATTGACATTTAACACTCACATATTTAATAATCACAAAGATAATAGTTTTGAAAAGGTTGCAGAATTTATAAAAAAATGTGATGCGGATATTGTGTGTTTACAAGAATTTGGACATTACCATAGATATGGAACTTCGAAACAAGAGATATTGAAATTCTTTGACTCGATATATCCTTACCGCCATTTATGGTTTAAGAATCAAAACAAATGGGGAGAAAACGGATTGGCTACATTCAGCCGATACCCTATTATAAAAAAGAAAAAAATAGAATATAAATCAGCAGATAATATCAGTATTTACTCGGATATAGTAATAGAAAAAGACACTATAAGAGTAATAAACAATCATTTAGAATCAAATAAACTAAACCAGGAAGACCGAGAGATAGCAAAAAAAATAATGGCCGATGGCAATAGCAGACAAGAAAAGATAGATGCAGGATTGAAAGTTGGGTCAAGATTGGTATCGGGAGCAAAAAATAGGGTACAACAAGTTGGTGCTGTAAGAAATACAATTGAAGAGACTGATTATAAAACTATTGTCTTAGGAGATTTTAACGACGTACCTTTATCTTACACTTACAATAAAATTTGTGGTGATTTGCAAGACGCATACGCTTTAGGAGGTAAATGGGGTTACCATTGGACTTATAATAAAAGCGCAATGCTATTTGCTATTGACCACATATTAGTTGATAAAGAATTTGAAATTGTAAGCTGCAAAGTACATCGCGAGATGAAGATTTCGGACCATTATCCAGTGAGTTGTGAATTACAGATAAAATAGACTATTGCGTATATAAATATTTTTTTGTAACTTTGCACTTGAAAAATGTGGAGAGATTTGACTGCTTGCAACCACAGAAAAAAATGCTAAAACGAAGATATCTATGTGCACTCCTGCACAGTCTATTTTCCTTTTGTTTTTTCAAAGTCAAATCCCCTAATCATTAATTTTTAATTATTAATTCTTAATTATTATGGGTTATTTATTTACATCCGAATCTGTTTCGGAAGGTCATCCTGACAAAGTGGCTGACCAAATTAGTGATGCTATTTTGGACGAATTTTTGGCATTCGATCCACAATCGAAAGTGGCATGCGAAACCTTCGTTACTACAGGACAAGTAGTGCTTGGTGGCGAAGTGAAAAGTAAGGCTTATGTTGACGTACAAGATGTTGCACGTAAGGTGATCAATCGCATTGGCTACACTAAAAGCGAATATATGTTTGAAGGCAATTCGTGTGGCGTTTTGTCGGCTATTCATGAACAATCGGCAGATATCAATCGTGGTGTAGAACGCGCAGAGGCAGAAAACCAAGGTGCAGGCGACCAAGGTATGATGTTTGGATATGCTTGCAACGAAACTGATGATTATATGCCATTATCGTTGGCATTGAGCCATATTCTTCTTATCGAATTGGCTGCTATTCGCAAAGAGGGCAAAGAGATGACTTATCTTCGTCCTGACTCAAAAAGTCAAGTAACTATTGAATACAACGACAACGGATATCCTGAACGTGTACACACAATTGTAGTTTCGACTCAACATGATGAATTTATCACTGCCAACGACTTTATCTCGCAAGAAGAGGCAGATAAAGCTATGGTGAAACAAATTCATGAAGATGTAGAACAGATCCTTTTGCCACGTGTATTAGAAAAATATCCTTATTTGGCAAAATACTTCAAAGGAGATATTATTCTACACATGAACCCAACAGGTAAATTCGTAATCGGAGGTCCTCACGGTGATACTGGTTTGACAGGCCGTAAGATTATCGTAGATACATACGGTGGTAAAGGGGCTCATGGTGGTGGTGCTTTCTCAGGCAAAGACCCATCGAAAGTGGACCGCTCTGCAGCATACGCTGCTCGTCACATTGCTAAAAACCTTGTTGCAGCTGGTGTATCAGACGAAATATTGGTACAAGTGGCATACGCTATCGGTGTAGCTAAACCTGTGAGCTTGTACATCAACACATACGGTAAATCAAAAGTGGCTATGTCGGACGGCGAAATTGCTGGACGCGTATTGAAAATATTTGACATGCGCCCATACGCAATTGAGCAACGCTTGAAACTCCGCAACCCTATCTACGCCGAAACTGCATCGTATGGACACATGGGTCGCACACCTCGTATAGTAACAAAATGTTACGAAACTCGCTACGAACCATATCGTTGCTACGAAGTGGAATTGTTCACTTGGGAAAAATTAGATTTCGTTGAAAAGGTCAAAGCTGAATTCGAACTTTAATGAACATAATAGGGACATATAATAATACTAAATCCATTCTATCACAAACGATAGAATGGATTAATGTATTATCAGCTATGTACTTAGCAGTCACATTAATATTACCATTTGATTATCAACATCCTGCATTATACGCATATTTCACATCTGTTGGTTTAGACATAATTATCAATAAACGACACGCAAATGTAAAATGGGATAAAACGAAATGGACATTCGCTGCCATGATATTATTTTATCTATGTATTTGGATTTGGCACCCATTTGAAGAAACTAATTTACCTTATTTTCAAACAACAACAGAAAAAAGAATTGGCTTATTAATTATGGGGATATTAGGTCTATTTACAAACATTAACCCCAAATTAAAACCTCAACTTTTAGCTATTCCAATAATGTCAACTGGCATTATACTTATACTTTATATACTATACCAAATTGATTTCAAGTTCTCTACATTCGATTCCTTTCAAACATACCAACTTACTATAGCAAACTATAGAAGTCAAATAATGCATATTTCACACATGAACTTTAATCTATATATGAATTGTGGTCTTATATTTGGCTTTTATGGAATAACTCAAAATAATAAATTGAAAGAAAAAGTAATTTATTCTTTCTTTATGCTATTGTCTGCCTTGATAATAATAACGTCAGAAGGAAGAATAGGCATATTCACTACTTTAATAATAATCTGCATATTAGCCTATTATTACACATATAAAAAGAACAAATATTTACTTATACCATTCATAGTACTATCAATTTTAACCACACATCTCATTTTTACAAATAACTATAGAGCAGAAGATTTTCAAAAAAATCAAAATCCTCGATTATATATTTGGAATGAAGCAATTAAAATGATAAAAGAAAAACCTATGTTCGGATACGGCATCAGTGATGGTCGCACTACGTTAGTAAATAAATTATTTGAAAATAATGACTTAAATAACGAATTTTTAATTCCTTGGTTTATAGACTTCCCTGATTACAACAAATATAGTCTACATGCACACAACATTTTTTTGGAATCACTAATTGAATTCGGTATAATCGGACTTATTCTAATAACCTGTATTTTATTTTTACCAATAATACTAACAAGAGGGAAAAAACAATTACTACTATCCCTTTTTATATTGATTTTTACATTACAAGGTCTAACCGAAAGTTATGGTTCTCACTTATCTATATTCATTTTATCTTGGTTCTTGTATATCATAACATTATCACCTACTTCCGAACCAAATAGTGAATCTGCAAATAAACAAATAACAAATAATATTTAAATTTTGGCAAATTTATGAGTTTTGAGTAATAAGAAAATGTCTCCATCACATGTTTTTTAGAAAAACCCCTTTTCAATAAACTCAAACAAAAACGTCTTAATTGTTTACGTTCTATGGCACATATATTGTGCCATTTTTTTTTATTCTCTACAATCATCACAGCCAAGTTTTTTTCATATTTAAAAAAAACTTTCATCAGATTTTCATAGTATCTTTTATCTATATTTCCTAAAGAAAAATGCTTTAATCGTATATTATCATACATTACATAATTCTGATAACCATAAAAATAACTCTGCATTGTTATATCGAAATCATACCCATGAAAACCTGAGATTTCTTCATCAAAAGCTATTTTATCAAAAAGTTGTTTCCTCATTGCAAGAAAAACTCCATCTAATAAAACTACAGGCAAAAACTTTTCTTTATTTCCACTAGGCAAACATCGTTGTTCAAAAAATAATTCACCTTTATTATTTTTAATTCCTTGAATAATATTCATTTTTTTTGCAGGTCGATAAAACGACCAAGGGGCTGGTATTCGAGTAACAATATCACTACCCGCTAATCCCACAACACCTGTTTCTGTACAAGAAAGAATCTCCTTCAACTCTCTTCCCCAACCAATCTCATCACAAACAAACTCAACATCTTCATGCAAAAAACAAATGTACGGATACTTTGCTTTTTGTACTCCAATATTATAAGCTTGAAATATCGAAAATTGATTATCCGAATTATCAATCACAACCAATTCATACTCAACTCCAATAGTAGCAGAAATACTATATTGCAAAGCTAAAGGAATATTATTGGAACGAGAACAAATAATTATCGAAATCATAATTATTACTTCATATGCAAATTTAAACCCCTTTCACATTGAACCTTACCTTCTCCCTGCTTCCTTATCATCATAGCTTTATTTTCAGAAAATTCCACCCAATTTTCCTTGTGATACAAATGATACAACACCGCTCTATTACGGACACTATAAAATTCAAAGCCTTTAGCTTTTAATCTCCAATTTATATCAGAATCTTCACCAACACAAGGCTTTATATAATCTTCATCAAATCCATTAATTGACATAATTACCTCTTTTGAAAATGACATATTACAACCTATCAAACGCTTAGCTTTATGAATTTCCTTATTTAAGAAAAACGGAACAAATATACCATCTTCCACTTGTTTCGCTCCTGAAACAAAAATATATCTTATCATGGCACAACCTATTTTTGATAAAGCAATTGTACCATCCATAATTTTTTCAGTTATTGCTTTAAGCAATTTTACGCGACGTCCTAACAAAATTCTATCGGATTTAGCATAGCGAAGATGCATTTCAACAAAACGACGATGAACAACGCAATCACCATCAATAAAAATCAACCACTCATTTTTTGCAGCTAAAATTGCACGATTTAATGCTCGATTTTTACGCCAACCCACATCGGGTTGTGTCAAATGTTGATATTCACAAAACCAATCATATTGCTCCATAAAACGATGCATCTCATCACACTCACCATCTTCTGAAATAATTATTTCAAAATCTTTAAATGTCTGACAACGCAACGACTCTAAAACCCAAAATAGAGCCTTAGTATTCTTATATACAGATATTATTATTGTTGCTTTCATACTATTTTTGATGTTTATGCCAACGATATTTTTGAACTAATTCTACACATTCCGCCTCATCAAAACCTCTCTCTTTAGCATATTCTTGTGCCATAATTTTCAATGCTGCAGGTTCAACATTCAAACGTTCAAAACCACGACACCCCTTATCCATATCAATTCTGCCAAACGACATACGATTAAGATCGACCAATTCAAATTGAGGTTCTCCACCCACCACATCAAGCAATATATTGCCACCCGAATAATCAAGCGGATAAATACCAGCCTCATGCATCTTTGCAGTCATGCACCCTACATGTCGCAAATAGAGTTCTCTGTTCTCTAATTCTACATTATCAATAACATCGTAAAAAGTATGGCGACAAGAACTTTTTTGTGATATATAATAACTACGCGAAAAGAGCAAACCACAACGCTCGGTATAATAAGCAATTGGTGTAGGGGACTTTATACCTAAACAATTTAATTTTTCTGCATATTCGAAAGAGCGTTGAGCCTTTGATTTACGAAAAACACCATACGCCAAACGATTGACCAAATTAGGAACAGCAAACGATTTCACTACCACATCAACATCGCTAAAGGTCATATCTCGCAATTCATTACGACGGCTATGAATCACTCTACCCTCTTTATTTATCCACCTCATAGGCAGAGACTTCACCCAATATACCAAAGCTTTATATTCATCTGACATCCTTACTTTTCGAGGATGAACCATTCGATTGATACAATTTATAAATTTCGACCAGCTACGTCTATGTCGCAAAGGTCCACCCAATTCACGCTCAAAAAACTCAGGATGCAATCTATTTAGTGTATCTATTACATCAAATTTAAGATGTCGATTAGTAGCACGTTTGGATGTTGCACGAACACGATAAAAAAATTCTATTTCTGGTAAACGCACAACCTTACCTCCATCCTTGAGAACAGAAATCCAAAAAGCCCAATCTTCGCGCGTCTTTATTTCATTGCAATAGCCGCCTACTCGCTCCCAATCATACTTACGAAACAGAGCACAAGTGTCGATTATATTCTTACGAGCCAATAAATTCAACGAAAACTCAGGCAACTTCCATTCTCCCTCTTTATCTCCAAAATACTCAGCCCGAGGCGCAACCACTTTCACTTCTGCATCAGAAAGCATAACAGCCATAGCTCGAGAAATAAATGTTGATGCAATCTTATTATCTGAGTCAACTGGCAAAATAAACTCACCTTTAGCCAATGATATTGCATAGTTACGAGCTACACATGCCCCTGCGTTCTGTTGCGAATAAACTCTCACTCGGTTATCTCTCAACGCATATTCTTCCAATATTTGCAAGGAACTATCTTTAGAACCATCATTCACACAAATCACCTCTATATCAACATATTCCGATGCCAATATAGAATCTAATGCTTCAGCAATATATTTTTCTGAATTATATACAGGTACAATTACAGATACAAGCATACATCAAATCTTATCAAAACCTTTTGTATATTTAATCCAATAATATTTCAAAGGATTGGTATATTTCAATAATTTCCACGGACGGCTACTATGAGGTCGATGCAACACTCTATCCGACATCAAAATAATATTATTAAATCCCAATTCAATACTTTTATGAGAAATAAAAACGTCATACCAATTCCTTGTAGGATCAAGACGATGAAAATCGTATGACTTCAAAAACTCATTACTCAACAACGTACAACAAAAACTAATACGCTTTTTCGTCACTTTATCTTCATTACCCCATTTTTGTGCAAATAAATAAGGAAAATTAACCACACCACTTTCGTCAATCGTTACCGAAGCCACCAAACCAACACCATCCGCTACCCTATGATTCAACTGCACGAAAGTATCCTTATTTACAACCACATCCGATTCTACAACAACCAAATGTTCATCTTTTTCAATTGCAAGCTCTTGAGCTTTCTGCAAAATATATCTATAATTAGGAGAAGGCGTATCAATAACATCTGACAAATGCACTATTTCAAAATTCAATTCTCCTGCCAAACAATCCAATTGTTGAGCAGTTTCACTATCTGAAAAATCGTCATAAACAACATACTTACAATGCTGCCTATCTATGCTATCCATCACAGAACGAATCGTTTGCTCTGTAAGATTGATAGAATTTTTCACTGGTGTTATAATTAATAAATCTTTCATCTCTTTGATTTCCATATCAATCCGCTACGCGAAACAGTCAACATTGCACCAAACGAATTGCCAAACTGCGTACCAAAATCTCCACCCACAGCAATTCCAAAATTAAGGTTCCAAGCCTGTGGCACTAACCTTTGCACCGAACAATAAATCGAATTATTATAGCTTCGCATAGGTAAGTCGTACGTACCAAAATTGCTTGAATGACTATAGCGTACTAAATAATTAAACCCATAAATATCCCCTTTCAAAGCAACATGATGCGTAAAAGTACGATTATTTTCTGTCGTACTCGAATTACCATAAATAGGCGAAGTAATAAACGGATTCCCAATAGTACGACCAAAATAACTCCACCCCTGCGAATAAATTATATTATTAAAATAATTATCTTTCCCCCCCAAAATAATTCCATCCATATCATGACACGGACCTGATTGATCAACAGTAGCAAAAAATTCATATGTCAATGCCTTAATAAACGGCCAATCCGATTGTTTTACCGCCACCCCCCACAATCCATCTACGGAATTTTTAGCATTCCACATATAGCGAATCGGACCATCTTCAAACAGGGACTGCCAATAACAATTCACGTGCCAACCACCATATTTCACCTCAACACCCAACATCTGCGATCCTATATGATTACCCATAGCATTTATCTGATCATTACCCATTACACCACCTGACGAAGCCTTAAAAATAGTCCACCAATCACGCAAAGATGAACCCAAGTCTCCATACACATCCGAAATACCACCCCATTGTGTCGCATGATGAAACTCATAATTTATGTTTACAGGCAACTTTCCTCCTAATCTAACTCCCAAATACTTATGATGTAATAATGATTGTCGTGTGCCAACATTATCCACAAACCCCCCATGCGTAATACCTCCCTTTATCTCCATATACCCATACGTAAACGGAAAAGCTGTATATTTATCAATACCAACCGACACACGAGGCATCGAAGGAGCATTTCGAGAAAACAAAAAACCACCCGACGACAACTCATAATCCTGATTCCCGACATCAAAAGGCTTAACTCCCACAGTAACATCAAAGCACCACAACCGAGCATGAGCATACAACTTCACTACCTGTCCCCTAAAACCATCAATATCAACACCTCCCAATAAATCAATTCCATACGAATAATCCCACCAACGAGCCGAGCGCACAGCCTCTTTATCCATGCCAACTCGCAAATAAGCACCATACGGAGCAACCGACACCACTCCATCTATATTCGTAGACAACCAAAATGGAGCAAACCTACCCGACGACGCCACACCTGCAAACTCACCCAAATAAGATAATGTATCTCTACAATTATCCACCGAATCCATAGGCAAAGGCCAAGCCTTCCAAGCCCAACCTCCAATCGAATAAGACAATAAAAATAATAATAAACAGAATCGACGAACTTCAACCATCAACTTACATAAATCAAAATTCCCCTTTCCCCATTCCTCATTCCTCATTTCATATCCCTCCTATATATCTTTTTCACAAACGAACCATCCTGACATTGACCTAATCCCCAATACAAATCACCACCATACTCAAACGCAATCATATTCTCCGCAGCCTGCTGCATACACCCCAAAGTCAACCATTCATCATTTCGAATATCATAAACAATTATAGTCTCATAAAAATGCTCTCGAGTTTCAGTTCCCCCAAAATAACGCCCTCCCAACACATAAATAAAATCATCAATAGCAACCGAAGAAGCAAATATTCTACCTTTAAAGGGTAATTTCGAACACCCTACAAGTTCTTTTTTCTCCCAATCATATCGCCACCAATCATTACGCATCTCAATACCATAACCAGAACCGAAATAAATACAATCATTAACCTTAGCCCCAACAACTTCAGCACGAACCAACAACCCAGACAACCTATCAACCAACTCCCACTTATCATTAGAAACCTCATACCTATAAACATTCTTCTTAAAATTATCAGCAAACCCCAAGGCCAAATAAATATATCCCTCATCCTCCCAAACAATAGGAGCCACAACATCATCTGCTGGAAAATCAGCCAATTGCCTCCATTCCTTAGACAAAAAATCATACTCCCACCAATCACGCAAAAGAGCTTTATCCCCATAAGCTCGCCCACTAAAACCCAATCCCGCATACAACTTTGAGCCAACAACAATCGCCGTTGCATTCACACGAGACTTTATTGGCAAATCTTCTTCTACAAAATTTCCCAAATCATCCATTGACGCAAACCTAAATTTTGTTGAAGGATTCTCCGCATCTCCACCCTCTTCACGCCCAAACAACACATACAACGTATCATTATACACCACACTATTACCCGTAGCCAAACCAAAACCAACATCCCAACTATCAGTATGCGCCAACTCTGCATCTCGAAGCTCATAACGCTCACAAGACACACAAACCAAAAGCAAAAACAATACAAAATACTTAAATTTCATAATCCCAAAAATAACATACAAAGATACAATTTTTTCTCTAAAACACCAAACAAAAATCACATATCAAAAACACAAAACCATCACCCTATTCTCCATCCCCCAATTTAACAATAATTATGAATTACAAATTATGAATTATGAATTAAAATTCGTACCTTTGCAAGTCAAATTTTAAACTAAAAAACAATGGATAAAACAAGTTATGCAGTTGGTCTTAGTTTCGGCCAACATCTTGCTCAAAGCAAAATCAAAGGTCTTGACTACCAATCTTTTGCAAAAGGTGTAGAAGCAATGTGCGAAGGCAAACAACCTGAAATCGACCTCAAAGAAGCACAAGAATTATTAAATAACTTTTTCGCTAAATTAGAAGAAGAAGCAAAAGCACAATTCGCACAAGTTCGCGAAGCAGGTGAAAAATTCCTCGAAGAAAACGCTAAACGTGCTAACGTAATAACACTTCCTAGTGGACTTCAATACGAAATCATTACCGAAGCAATCGGTCAAACGCCTGTAGCTACAGACAAAGTTAAAGTACACTACCACGGTACCCTCATCGACGGCACAGTATTCGACAGCTCTGTTCGTCGTGGCGAACCTGCTACTTTCGGTGTTACTCAAGTAATCCAAGGTTGGGTAGAAGCTCTCCAACTCATGCCTGTAGGTTCAAAATGGAAACTCTACATCCCTTACAACCTCGCTTACGGCGAACACGGCGCAGGACAAATGATTGCTCCATTCTCTGCACTCATATTTGAAGTAGAACTCCTCGAAATCGTTAAATAATAAACACTAAACAAAATGAAAAAAATCTTTGGACTATTTTTAGCCGCAGCTGTAGCTGCTCCTATGTTTATGTCATGCGGAAGCAATTCAACTAACGTAAAAACACAAAGCGACTCGATAAACTATGCACTCGGTGCGGCAAATGCAGGTGGCATCCGTCAATATGTCCTAATGGCAGACACTGCCGATACTGAAAAAGTAGCACAATTCTGCAAAGGCATTGAAGCTTCATTAAAAGAACAAACTTCAACCGAACGTATAGCAATCGAAGGTTTCCGCATGGGTATCTCTATGAGCGAAGAAATCAAAACAGGTTTCCTCTTCAACGACTCTACAATCCCCGCAAAAAATGACCTAATTGTTTCTTCTTTCAAAGCCCTACTAAATGGCGAAGAAGGTGTTATGAATCCAGAAACTGGAATGCAATACTTCCAAACACTTATGGGTCCATCTATGCAGACTGGCGAACCTGCTAACCTCACACCAGAACAAGTTGATACAATCAATATGCTCCTCGGTATAATTAACGGCAATGGCGCCCGCAAATATATCCTCGGTAAAGACACAACAAAAAAAGACATCAACACATTTGTTACTGAATTCGAAAAAGGACTAAACAACACAGAAGACAATTCTTCTTACATAAAAGGTATCGAAGTAGGCTCTAATATGCGTCAACAATTCAGTCGTAGCACATATCTTTTCAACGACTCTACAATCGAACTCAAACTAAACATAATCAAACGCGGTCTCATCGAAAACCTCAAACAAGAAGCCAATGTAATCATGACTGCCGACCAAGCAGCTGAATGGCTCAACAAAACAATGGAAGCTAAAGCTGCTGAAAAAAACAAAGAGGCAGCAGCAAAAGGCGAAGCTTTCTTGACTGAAAACGCAAAACGTGAAGGTGTATTCGTAACAGAAAGCGGTCTCCAATACGAAGTTGTAACAATGGGCGAAGGCGAAAAACCAACTGCCGAAAGCACAGTAAAAGTACACTACCATGGTACACTCATTGATGGTACAGTATTCGACAGCTCTGTTCAACGTGGTGAACCAATCGAATTCCCACTCAATGGTGTAATCAAAGGTTGGACAGAAGGCCTTCAACTCATGCCTATTGGTTCTAAATTCATCCTCTACATCCCTTACCAACTCGCTTACGGCGAACGTGGAGCAGGCGAACTTATCGGCCCATGCGAAGCCCTCATCTTCGAAGTTGAACTCCTCGAAATCACAAAATAAAATATTACATAAAATTTAAGTTGAAATGTGAAAGTTGAAATAAGAAAATTATCATCATGATATTTCCAATTTTCAACTTTCAACTTTCAACTTTTTTATTATGCTCGTCTATCTTTTTCACTAAAAAAAACCGCTCAACAATAAAGTCAAGCGGTTTTTAAGTTTGTTTTTCGATAGCGAATTATTCGCCAAGATGAATTGCTTCTGATGGACAAACTGAAGCACAAGTGCCACATTCTGTACATACTTCTGGGTCGATTTTATAGATATCGCCCTCAGAGATAGCTTCAACAGGGCACTCACCGATACAAGTACCACAAGCAATACAATCTTCTGAAATTACGTAAGCCATTGTTTAAAAAAATTAAGTTGTTATTAGTACTAATTTCAGTGCAAATTTACGCATATTTTTTGTTATAACAAACATTTTACACAATAATTTTTACACAAATTCGTTTTAACAACGATGAAAAAATTTTACTGCCTAATAATCACAATAGTTACACTTATATCTATACAAAATACAGATGCACAAAATCTCCCCACCATCGACTACAAACGTTGGCATTATGGTGCATTTATAGGTGTAAACACAATGGATTTCGGAATAAAAGACATTCCCGAAAGTAATTTACGTGCAGAAATTAAAAGTTGGATACCTGGATTTAGCGTCGGACTCATCGGCGAAATGCGCCTAAACAACTATTTCAACCTACGCCTCGCTCCTGCCTTCCACATGGGACAATATAATGTAACATTCTTCGAAGGCACAAATTCATCAGAAGGTCAATTCAACTCTTCTGCAATTCATGGCTACAAAAACACACCATCAAATATCGTCAGAATCCCAATATACATAAAATACAATGCAGTTCGCCTATACGACTGCCGCCCATATCTCCTCGCAGGTGGAGGTATCGACATCGAATGGAATATAGACAAAGACCCCGAAAACCCACTCCTATTTAAAAAGCTCGACTATTTCACCGATTTTGGCGTAGGTTGCACAATCTATACAGAATACCTACGATTCTCAATCGAAGCAAAATACTCCATCGGATTCAACAACAAATTCGTCTCATTCGACAAACGAGTAGGCACACCACACGAGCCACTAACATCCGACAGCGAAAATATCAATCGAGCCCTCGAAACCCAATCCATACAAAGTCTTAAAGCTCGAGTATTCACTCTAGCCCTCAACATAAACATATAATAAAAGGAGATTCTCAAGAATCTCCTTTTATTATACTATCAATTAATCCAGCACAAGCATCTTCTAATAAATCTATAACATATTCAAACCCCTCCTCTCCTCCATAATAAGGATCAGGTACACAATCCGCCAAACAATGCTTATCGCAATAATTAGTAGCTAACGTCACCTTCTTAAAATGCTCAGTCGAAGGTGCACGATTACTCAACGCACGCCTATTCTGAGCATCCATGCACACAATCAAATCCCACGTATCCCAATCCTCGCGACGCATAGGACGCGAAATATGCGTTATATTATAACCATGACGAGCCGCATGCGCCCTCATACGTGCATCTGCACGTTCACCCTCATGATACGCCTCTAAACCAGCCGAATCAATAACAAATTGCTTGGAAAGCCCACGCTCCTCAAGCAATTTATTCATTATAGTTTCAGCCATAGGACTACGGCATATATTACCCAAACAGATAAACAATATATTCATTTCAAGTTGAAAGTTGTGAGTTGTGAGTTGAAAGTTGAGAGTTAAGTATTTTAATTCTTAATTCTTAATTCTTAATTCTTAATTCTTAATTCTTAATTCTTAATCTCCATTCCTCATTCCACATTCCTAATTTCTACTTCTTAAGAGCTTCCATTATCTTCTCTTGAAGTTCTTCAAGCAATTCAGGATTATCTTGAACCAAACGCTTAGCTGCATCACGACCTTGACCAAGTTTAGTATCATTATAACTAAACCAAGCTCCAGCCTTTTTAATTACACCTGCTTCAACTCCAAGGTCGATAATTTCACCAGCCAACGAAATACCTTCGCCAAACATGATATCAAATTCAGCCTTACGGAAAGGAGGTGCCACTTTATTTTTAACAACTTTCACTTTAGTTTGATTACCGAGCACATTATCGCCATCCTTAATTGGTGTAGATTTACGGATATCAATACGTACCGAAGCATAAAATTTCAAAGCATTACCACCTGTAGTAGTTTCAGGCGAACCAAACATCACTCCAATCTTCTCACGCAATTGATTAATAAAAATACAAGTAGTATTAGTTTTATTGATACTTGCAGTCAATTTACGCAACGCCTGACTCATCAAACGAGCTTGCAAACCAACTTTATTATCTCCCATATCTCCCTCAAGTTCCGCTTTGGGAGTAAGCGCAGCCACCGAGTCAATAACAATAATATCAATAGCCGACGAACGAATCAATTGATCTGCCACCTCAAGTGCTTGCTCTCCACTATCAGGCTGAGAGATAAGAAGATTATCAATATCTACACCAAGTTTTTCTGCATAAAAACGGTCAAAAGCATGCTCTGCGTCAATAATAGCCGCAATTCCACCAGCCTTTTGAGCCTCCGCAATAGCATGAATAGCCAAAGTTGTTTTACCTGAAGACTCAGGACCATATATTTCAATAATACGACCACGTGGATAACCGCCTACACCAAGAGCTAAGTTCAAACCAATAGAGCCTGATGGAATAACACTAACCTCTTCAATATTATCTTCACCCATCTTCATAATGGTTCCCTTACCATGCTCTTTTTCTATTTTCTCCATTGCAAGTTGCAATGCCTTCAATTTATCAGCCGAAGGAGCTTTCTTTTCAATTTGTTCTGCCATAATATACTAATTTAAATTATTTATTCAATATTTGTTCTGCATGATTAGCAGTTTTCACCTCTTTAGGTCCAATCACACGCTCCAACACCCCATCTTCATTGAAAATAAATGTCGTACGCATTGTACCCATATACGTTCTACCACACATTTTCTTTTCGCCCCAAACACCAAAAGATTCAACCAAAGTATGTTCAGTATCTGCTATTAAGTCAAAAGGCAATTCATTTTTCTCAATAAATTTCAAATGACGTTTAGCCTCATCAACACTAACACCAATCACTCTATAGCCTTGCGCACGCAACTCTTCGTACCCATCGCGTAAACTACAAGCCTGAGCTGTACAACCAGGAGTCATATCTTTTGGATAAAAATACAACACCACTTTCTGTCCTTTCAAATTTTCAGCCTTGATTGGATTACCATTTTGATCTAATCCCAAATAATCAGGCATTTTATCTCCTATATTCATAACACTATATTTTGCAACAAAGTTAATAAAAAATATTCAATACCACAATATTTTCAACGCCAATCTATAGGATTTTTTCCTTTAGATTTTAAATAATTGTTTGCAGCCCTAAATTGCATCGATCCCCAAAAAGAATCATTTCGCAGACGACCGAAACCATTATAGACAAAATTCACATCATTTTCAATCAAATCACCATTATCAGTTATACTCAATGCACTACCTTTTATTTTTTCGAAATTAGAGGTCTTCCCCCACGACAATCCTGACGGATGTGTTGATACATAAATTTTATGCTTAGCATTATCAATGATTTTTGTCTTTGCTGCCGCACTCTTTCCCCACAACATAAAAACCACATTATCACATTTTTCGCTCAATACCTTAATCACAGCATCAGTAAATCTCTGCCAACCAAAAGACTCGTGACTTCCTGCCTTACCCTTTTCTACCGTAAGAGTTGCATTCAATAATAGCACCCCTTGTCGAGCCCAACGGTCAAGACTATTACCAACCAAAGGTTCTACTTGAAACTCCATTGCAATCTCCTGAAAAATATGATTCAACGACCCCGGCATTGGGCACATATCAGGCACAGAAAACGCCAATCCCTGAGCTTGCCCAGGTTCATGATATGGATCTTGTCCCAAAATTACGACCTTAACATTCTCGGGATCACACAACTCAAAAGCACGAAACAAATTCTCTTTTGCAGGATAAACAATCGAAGAAGAATAAGCGTGCTCTACCTTATTTGTCAACTCCCCAAAATATGGTTGCTCCAACTCTCTTCCCAATAAATTTCGCCATTCTGCAGGTATCAATTCTTTCATAAACTCATTTTATTAAAAAGACCTTAAGCCCCAAAGCCCAAGGTCTTTTTATTTGTTATGTCAATTTAATTTCAACGATTAGCTACTTTTGTAACAAATACTCGACCATCGAAATATTTAGTTCTCACAACAAAAACATTTTGGTTTACATTTTCAATCACTACAGCATCCTCACCCGAAGCCACCAAACGACCCATAATATCATAAACCTCAATTTCTGCTCCATAAGCATAAATAGTATTTGCAGCGACATACAATGCATTATCTACTCCAATAATATCTACATTCGAGCCAGACGCTTCTTTCACTTGAGGTATCACACTTGTATAATAACCATTAAGATAATAGTTACCTACAATTGAAGATTTATTTTTTTGATTTTTAAAAGAAGCATCAACAGCCATAGAATCAGCTCCTTGATAAATGAAATGACGAGTTACTGTTTCATCTTGAACTGTCTCTTCAATCTCTTTATATGTAAAGTTAGTCAATTTAACAAGTTTTGAAGCATATATGTCAGAAGCAAGCAACTGAGCAATAGTAACTTCTACAGGCTCAATTATTTCAGTAACAGCAGTTGCAACCTCTACACCAGTTGAATCCAATTCCAAGTTAACCGCAACGCCAAAATCTCTGTATCCATTGTTCACTGTTGTTGGGCGTCCACTATTATAATAACCTGAAACAGCGGTAATAGCATCACCTACTTCTGCCGAAACAACACCTCTCAACATCAACGAACCTGTTGCATCTGCAACGAAAACAACATGTTGAGTTTGGTCTTCATCGCCAACTGCAGCAATTGTTTCAACGCCTGTAACAGTCACAGAATTAGCAAATTTATAATTAACCACAGACGAAATAGGAGCACCAAAATCAAGCATTTCAGCAATATTATTAAATGTATAAGAATCAGACATAAATCCTTTTTCTGAAAGCGGCACAATCACAGTTTTATTAGATTTGCCCATCCACAATGGAACATCCATAATACCTGTTACAACAAATTTAGAACCCTCTTTTGGTTTATAAGTTAAATCCAATAAAATCATATTCAAGTCGCCATAAACAGATGCTAATGTTGCAGGAGCAATATTATGAGCTGTTTGTTCTGCTGTTGGCTCACCTGATAAAGTAACATAACCATTAAGAACTACAGGCAAAAATTCATAATAATCCAACATAGATATCTCTTCTGGAGAAATCGACATATATTTCACTTCGCCTGAAGAGATAATTGCAGTCTCATGCGCATCTAAAGTCAACAATGATGGAGTAAACTCATTACCATTTTTTGACGATGAAGCAAATTTAGCAGCCGATGTTTTTATATTAATATTGTCGCCTACTTTAATTGTTTTGTCAGTTGCATTTTCTGTATTCAAAAGAATACGAATACCTGAATAGTTCAACAAATATCTACCAGAACCATTCATAACAGTAAGATATGTTTTACCATTATATGTCTCTTTGCGCAACACTTGTACATTCAAATTCAATGGAATGTTTTCTGCCATTCTCGATGATTTAAGAGCCTTCAATTCTGTAAAAGGACCCACCTCGTAATCTTTCATTGACATTTCCAATTTACAACCACCGCCATATTTACTTGAACAGAGAGCTTGATTGATAACAATATTATTTGGATAATCCTCAGGATTCAAACCTGCAATACGGAAATTTTTCAATGTATCGGTTCCTTGAACAAGATAAGAATTAAAACCTTTAAGGAAAGTTGATGCATTATCCAACGACACAAGTTTGCCGATGTAACTATCAGGATTATCAAGCAATTGACGCACTGTTACTTTTGTTGTTTGTGGTTTATAGTCAGCAGTACCAACATAACTAGCAGTAAAACCTACGAATTCAACATAATCCATGTCAAGTTCTGGTTGTAACTGTATCATACCATACGAAAAATCAACAGTCGCTGTATATTTTTTGAACACATCACCAGGTTCCACTGGTGGAGTTTCTGGATATTCTTCAATGTCTCTGAGACGAATTTGTTGAAATTCTCTAAAATCATAATTGTAGTTCACACATGTAGCTGTACCAGATTTGTCTTTAAGCACATAATACGATTCGAAGATGTATTCGACAACCACATCGCTCGTAATAGTAACTTTATCACCAGCGGCCAAATCTGTTGCAGCATTCATATCTGCAATAGTTGCAAACGTACGATCAGCTGCATTAGCGCCAATCGCCATAACAAACACCACTAACAAAGCAGTAATGCGTTGAATCAAAGTAGTAAATAGTTTCATAAAAAACATTTTTTATATTAAATAAATAAAATAATTGCTATCTTGTAAGACACTACAAAGATAGCAATTATTTTTATAATAAACAAAAATTATCTATTGTTTTTTATTGTTTGTCAATAATAGCGATTGCACCACCAAGTTCAACATTTTGACCTTGTTGTTTTTTCACTTCTACGAATACGCCATCAAATGGAGCAGTGATTTCGTCGATGCCATGGTTAGTTTGAAGACCGCACAAGAATTCGCCTGCTTTGAATTTCTTACCTTTAGAAGGAGCAACGTTAGTGCGAGCTGAAAGTTCCCACAATACGCGACCTGCAACTGGTGCTTTAAGAGGTTCTGCGTTAGGGTGGAGAAGTTTTTGAGAGTCAACTTTAGCACCAGCTGAACCTTGCATTTTAGCAGCAATTTTTTCTTCCAACTCTTTATTGAAACGA
>JAZLDO010000065.1:0-2661 GCA_045614825.1 Candidatus Aphodosoma sp.
AATAAGCGCATTAATTCTTGGCAATCGTTGTAAATGCTATCAAATTCAGATTTGCTTATATAATCGCTTTCGTATAAAAGTTCCAACCAATATTCAGTTTCTGCGCATTCTTTCTGAGCAATAAATAGTTTGGCAGAGAAATCTGCTTTTGATTGAGCAAAAACACTTTCTTTAATGTTAGCACCTATACTTGTTCCACTTTTAAGTAATTGTTTTGATAGAATATATTCATGCTTATTTTCGCAAAGATATTTATATAATTTTATAATTCTTAAAGCAAATAATTTACTCTTATCCAATAAGACATTTTCTTTCATATAACTCAATTACTAATTACTAATTACTAATTACTCTCCGGCGCTTCGTATTTGTAAACATCCAAAATCTTAGTCTCAGTAATAGATGCAATTTCATAGTCGCAAACACTGCTATCCATACCTTTTACAAGAGCTTTTACTGCATCTTGGAAGTCTATAGCTTGTACCATCATTGTTTGCGCAATGCGTTTTTCTACACCTTTTTCTTCGTCAACCGACACATAATTTACTCGGCAACGGAACCATTTATACTCTTGCAAATCTTCATTGAAAAACATCTCCGCAATTTTACAGCGCTTCACGGCCGATACGGTAAATTCACCAGTTGCGTATGCTTGACACTCTTTGCAAATGCGCGATTCAGCTTCCGTAAACGACAATGCATCAACCATATAAGGCTCTGTTACTTTTTTTATAGTTCCATCTTCTGCAGTGCGGTCGTATGTTACTTTACATTCAAACCAATTATTCATGTTTTAGTATTTTAGTTTTTTTTAGTAGCGAGAGTTGCCATTCGGACTTATCTGTTGTCTGTTAACTATCGCCTATAGACATTTAATTTTGCAAATATACGAATATTTTTTTATACAACACACATATTAACTCAAAAAAAAATTGTAATTTTGCACTACATAATTAAACTTATCTAAAATATATCTTTCTAAAAGGAAAAATGCTTTTATAAACTATTTATATTTAATTTACTATGAAAAGGAATCTTATTATTGTAGCTGTTTTGGCTTTAATTTTTTCTTCTTGTGCATCACGCGTAAAAGAACCTGTTTTCTCTTTCCAAGGCAAAATGCTTCATCTTGTTGAATTAAATGGTGTTGCATACGATGCAAAATCAACATTCGAACCTATTACATTTATGTTTACCGAAACTGCTGTTGCAGATGGTATATATAAAATCAATGGACATTCAGGATGTAATCAATTCTTTGGTCAATATAAAGCTGCCGATGGTAAAATCAAATTTTCAGATGTTGGTATGACTCGTCGTATGTGCGATGAAGAATCAAATAAAATTGAGATGCAAATCTCAACAATCCTCGAAATTGCAAATGCCTACAAAGCCGAAAAAGGTAAAGTAACTCTCTATAAAGACAAAACTCCACTTGCTGTTTTCGAAGTGAAATAAGAACTTTTTTAACATAAGTACACAATTTTAAGTAATAGGGACATGACGTGCTGTGTCTTATTAACGTCGGTTGAAAAATAAGGTATGTACTTAAAAAGACAAATATCCTTGCAGAATCGTAAAATACAACCACAATTAGTAAACCTAGAAACATAAAATCTGTACTTCTGTTAAAATAAAAAATAAATAAAATGAACCTATTCTACGCTCCCGATATAGCCCAAACTCTTTCTCTTCCTGAAGAAGAATCACAACACTGCGTCAAAGTGTTGCGCATGAAGGCAGGCGACCACATACACATAATAGATGGGGTAGGAGGTCTCTATGAAGCACAGATTACCGAAGCACATCCTAAACGCACTCAAGTAGAGGTATTTAATATCCAAAATGAATATGGACGTCGCCCATTCCGACTACATCTTGCTGTAGCCCCAACCAAAAATATTGACCGCTTCGAATGGTTTGTTGAAAAGGCTACCGAAATAGGTTTCGACGAGCTCACACCTCTCTGTTGTCGCTATTCCGAACGCAAAATTATTAAATCTGAACGCATAGAAAAAATCCTTGTGTCGGCGGCAAAACAAAGCCTAAAAGCTTATGTGCCTCGTCTTAATCCAATGCAGACATTCAAAGAGTTTATGGCAAACAACTCTCAATCCTCATTTCAGGATTCTCAATTGTTTATCGCTCACTGCTATGACCAACCTAAACAACACCTTTTACATGCTTGTCAACCTACTGGCAATGTAGTCGTAATGGTCGGTCCCGAAGGCGATTTCTCTGAAGAAGAGGTTGAATTAGCGTTGCGTAATTCATTTCAAGCAATAACACTTGGCGAATCCCGTTTGCGTACTGAAACAGCAGGAGTCGTAGCGTGTCATCTTGTAACAGTAGCTAATTTAAAATAACAATCTGTTTTATAAATAAATAGAGGTGTGAGTTTTTTTTGCACTTCTATTGTTTTATGCTATTGTGTAATCAAATAAATTTTTGTAACTTTGCATGTTAAATTATTATATTATTACCAAGGTAAAATAACATCATAAAACATAATTTATTTATTGATACCGAAAGGTAGATTATGAATTATGCATTATGCATTATGCATTAAATAACTATGACATCAAAAGAAATTCGTAAATCATTCCTCGATTTTTTTGCTTCTAAAGGCCATAAAATCGTTCCTTCTGCACCTATGGTCAT
>JAZLDO010000066.1:0-17358 GCA_045614825.1 Candidatus Aphodosoma sp.
ATATTGAAATACACAAATTTTACCAATGAATAAACATTAAAATATTAGTCGTTTTTTATTCTTGCACATCTAATAATTATTTTGTAAATTTGCACATTATAATAATAAAATATAACTCAATAGCAAAAATGTCATTCTCAATCATATATTATATTCTACTTGCAACACTTATCCTATCACTTATCATTCAATTAGGATTTTATCTCATACCCTACACTGCTATATTGCGACGTGTACGCAACATAAAAAAAGGAAATGTAGCTCACACAGTTGAACAACCTCCCGTATCCGTAATTATTTGTGCAAGAAACGAAGGCGAAAACCTACAACGCTTTCTACCTCTTGTATTGGAACAAAACTACAACAATTATGAAGTAATCATTGTAAACGACGGATCAAATGATGATACAGAAAAGATAATAAAAAACCTACAAAAAAATTACCACAACCTCTATATCACAAATATACCTCAAGAAACTCGCATCATTAGCCACAAAAAACTAGCTATCACCGTAGGCGTAAAAGCTGCCAAAAATGAAATCCTTCTATTTACTGACGCCGATTGTCGCCCACTTACACCAAATTGGATTACTACAATGGTACGCAATTTCGACGGTCAAACTGAATTCGTACTCGGACACGGCAACTATTATCGCGAAAAAGGATTTATTAGCAGCCTAATATCCTACGATACATTGACTATCGCAATGCAATACATGGGATTTGCCCTACTTGGACATCCTTATATGGGAGTTGGAAGAAATATGGCATATCGCAAAAGCACATTCTTCCGCCTCAAAGGTTTTGCCGGATTCCTACATATACCATCAGGCGACGACGACTTGCTAATCAACGCTTTCGGCAAAAAATATAATACCCGCGTCGAACCATCATTAGAAGCTGAAACACTATCACTACCAAAAACTACATTCAAAGATTGGTACTACCAAAAACTACGCCATCTAAGCACCGTAGATGTTTACAAATCAGGTAGCAAAATGTGGATTGGACTAGAACCTCTCTCTCGCGGACTATTCTATCTAACCATGCTCTTGTTAATCACATTAGGCTATAATAACCCAATAATTCTCACTATTGCAATAGCTTCATTCCTATCCCGTTTGTTAATTCAATTAACTATTATAAACCTAACTGCTAACGTATATAACGACAAAAAATTCGGACTATCAATCATTATTTTTGACATCATATTGCCATTAATAACTCTATACATACTCACTATCGGAAAAATATTCCGCCGTAAAGCCAAATTTATTTGGAAATAATCCTTTTATTCAATAATTTTTACTAAATTTGCCAAGTTTTACCTCAACAAGGTAACTCTCTATAAACAAATTGAATTGAACCCTCTCCTACCTAAGGAGACTAAACTTTTTTAACTATGGACGCACAAGAATTCATTACAGAACAAAATTTTGATCCACAACAACTTGCAAATCTCACTCGTGAAGAATTGGTAATCAAACTCAAAGAGATTGTCGAAAATAGCGAAATAACTGCTATCAAAGAACAAGTTGACAGCATCAAACAATTATTCTATAAACGTCATCAACAAGAATTGGCTGAAACTATGGCACAACAAGAGGCTGACATTGAAAACAATGAAATTGCCGAACCAAAACAAAAACAAGCCGACCCAATCGAAGTTGAGTTCAAATCTGTAATGGGTATCTACCGCGAAAAACGTGCCGCTTATCACGCTGCCATCGACGCCGAATATACTGCTAATCTAGAGAAAAAACAAGCTATTATAGCCAAACTCGAAGCTCTAATCTCTAACGAAGGCGACCTCAACGAAACCATAGCAGCATTCCGCATACTTCAAAGCGAATGGAAAGAAATTGGTCCTGTGGCTCCAACTAATGTAACTGAAATCTGGAAAGAATACAACCACTATCAAGAACAATTCTACGATCTTATAAAAATTGATGCCGCCCTTCGCGAACACGCTTTCAAGAAAAACCTCGAAGATAAAACTCATATCATCGAACAAGCCGAAAAACTTGGCACTGAAGAAGATGTCGTGAAATCATTCCGTATGCTACAAACACTCCATGAACAATGGCGCGAAATAGGTCCTGTTGCTCGTGAACTTCGCGACGAAATATGGAACAAATTCAAAAACGCTTCGACTGTTATAAACAAACGTCATCAAGAATTCTTCGAAAACATCAAAACCCGCGAACAAGAAATTGAAAAAGAAAAAACTGAAGCTATCGAACTTATCGAAAATATCAATACTCAAGCTATCAGCACATACAAAGAATGGGAAGAAAAAACTCAAGAAGTCATTGCTCTTAACGAAAAATTCCGCTCCGACGACCCAATCGAACGCCGCATAATCAACCGACTATTCAAACGCTATCGCACTGCTTGCGACCGATTCTTCGAAGCTAAAAACGAATTCTATCGTCAAATCAAAGAAGAACTCCAAGCCAATTTAGAGAAAAAACGCATACTCGTTGAAAAAGCTGAACAACTCAAAAATAGCGAAGATTGGCGCTCTACTACCGATAAACTCATCGCTCTCCAAAAAGAATGGAAAACAATAGGCCCTACAGCTAAAAAATATAGCGATGCTATCTGGGAACGCTTCATCGCAGCTTGCGACCACTTCTTTGCCCGCAAAGAAGCTAACTTCAAAGATAAAAAAGTAGAAGAACAAGAAAACCTTCGCCTAAAACTCGAAGCCATCGAAGCCCTCAAAGCTTACGAACTCACTGGCAACGATGAAGAAGACTACTCTGCTGTTCGACGTTTGTCTGATGCTTATCTCGCTGTAGGTCACGTGCCTTATAAAGAAAAAGATAAAATATACAAACAATATCAAGAAGCTCTCAACGAAAAACAAAGCAAACTTCGTTCTCGCCGTCGCAATCAAGAACTCAACTTCAAAGGCGACCGCAACAAATTGATGCGCCAATACGAATTGCTCAAACAACAAATCGCAACATACGAAAACAACATTTGTTTCTTCAATAGTTCATCTAAGAAAGGTAATAACATGGTACAAGACCTTGAACGCAAAATTCAAAACCTCAAACAAGACCTTTCTATCATCATTGAACAAATCAACAAACTTGAAGAATAAGATTATAAATAACAGAGTACAGAGTATAGAGTATAGAGTATAGAGTATAAAGAACAACGAGCCGTACCCAAACACTTATAAGTGAAGGGTTAGTAATATTTAAGATTTAAGATTTATAAGTATAAAGTATAAAGGACAACGAGCCGTACCCAAACTCTCACCCTAAGTTAGGGGGAGTGCCCAACAGGCGAAGTGGTACATAACTCCTAACTCCTCATTCCTAACTCCTAACTCCTAACTCCTCATTCCTCATTAAAAAAAAGACTATGTCAGTTCATACACCTGAAGATGTACGCAAGGTAACCACGCATCGTCTATTTGAGATGAAACAACGTGGCGAAAAAATCAGTATGATTACATCATACGACTACACAATGGCTTCGATTGTTGACGAAGCGGGTGTAGATGTTATTCTCGTTGGTGATTCAGCTTCGAATGTTGTAGCTGGTAACGTAACTACCCTACCTATCACGCTTGACCAAATGATTTTCCTCGGCAAATCGGTAGTCAAAGCAGTCAAACGCGCTCTTGTGGTAGTTGATATGCCTTTTGGAACATATCAAGTGTCAGAAACGGAAGCCGTTAGTAATGCTATTAAAATTATGAAAATCACACATGCCGATGCGCTAAAACTCGAAGGCGGTGTTGAAATCATTGATGCTGTGCGCAAAATACTTGCTGCAGGTATTCCTATAATGGGTCATCTCGGACTTATGCCACAATCGATCAACAAGTATGGTACTTACAACGTGCGTGCTAAACAACAAGACGAAGCCGAAAAACTAATCGCTGATGCCAAAGCTCTTGAAGAAGCAGGTTGTTTTGCCATCGTACTCGAGAAAATACCTGCTACACTTGCCAAACGCGTTGCACAAGAGGTGAATATACCTATTATTGGTATTGGTGCAGGTGGCGATGTAGATGGTCAAGTACTTGTACTTCACGATATGTTAGGCATGACTAAAGGTTTCTCTCCTCGCTTCCTTCGTCGCTATGCCGACCTCAATGCCATTATAAATGAGGCGGTGAGCCATTATGTTGAAGATGTTAAGAGTTGCGACTTCCCTAATACTAACGAACAATATTAAAAACAAAATAGCTAACTCGAAGAAAAGCAACTTCATAAATAATAAGATTCATCTAATAAAAAAAGAGGCTGTGTCAAAAGCACAGCCTCTTTTATATGACATAAAGTTATAACTTACCATCTTAAAATGCACCCAACTGTTGCAAAAACACAACTAACAACAAAAGTGGTGCAATAAATCGCAAGAAGAAATAATAGACTTTGAATAGTCCTTCACTACATTTGGTTTCTACAACTAATATGTCATGAAGGTCTTCTTTTTTATAAAACCAACCCAAAAACAACATAATCAACAGACCACCTAAAGGCAAAATGATATATGAAGTGAGAATATCACAAATATCGAAAAGTGATTTGCCAAATATTGTCAATTCATTGCCTCCTTCAATAGGAATCAATGAATATGAACACATACAACACACTACCAACATAATTACAGACATAACGAGAAGCGACACCTTTCTATCCATTTTGAACTCTTCAGCCACAGTAGCAATTTGCACTTCGAGAATAGAAATTGTTGAGGTGAGCGCCGCCACAGCTACCAATAAAAAGAAAAACACGGAAAAGAAATAACCACCTGTCATTTGTGCAAATACAGTCGGCAATGTAATAAATACCAACTGTGGACCTGCCGCTGGGTCTATTCCATAAGAAAACACCGCAGGGAATACCACCAATCCAGCAAGAATTGCTACCAAAGTATCGAGCGATGCAATCTGTATTGATGTTTTAGCTAAATTAGTACCCTTCTCAATATACGAACCATAAATCATCATAGCCCCCATACCCAAACTCAACGAGAAGAACGCTTGCCCCAAAGCTGCAATAATCACATCTGCATTGATTTTTGAAAAATCAAAATCAAAATAGAATTTATATCCCTCTCCCGAATTTGGCAAAAATATGGCATACACACAGAGATAAACCACAATCACAAACAGCATAGGCATCAACACTTTACTCCATTTTTCAATACCCTTCTCCACGCCTGCATACAACACTCCCGCAGTAAGAGCAATAAACACAACAATCCACAAATAAGGACGCCAAGTATCAAAACGGAAAGTATCGAAATTCTGAGTTATCACTTCACCCGATTCTCCAATAAAAGAACCCATAACAGATTGATAAACAAACTCAAGACTCCACCCTGCCACTACAAAATAGAACCCAAGAATGATAAATGAGCCAAGAAATCCGAGTATTCCCACAGAAGCCCAACGATTATTACCCGTAATATTGCGCATCGCACCAATACCATTGCTACGACCAATGTAACCCAACGACAATTCAGACAACAACGCAGGTACACCTAAAAATAATACGCACAACAAATAGACAATGATGAAAGCACCACCACCATTCTCACCAGCAAGATAAGGGAATTTCCAAATATTACCCAAACCTACTGCCGAACCTACTGCAGCAGCAAGCATACCAAATTTCGAACCAAAAGTAGAACGTTTCATATTAGTTGAGAATTGAGAGTTTATTTTTTAACAGAAGTACTTATGTTGAAATAAATTATTAATGTTTATTGTAGGCATCAACGATGCGTTGGACGAGTTTGTGACGAACGATATCTTTTTGATTGAAGTGGACAAAACTAATACCTTTAATATCTTTCAATACCTCCATAGCATCTTTGAGTCCTGATTTTTGTTGAGGCGGAAGGTCAATTTGGGTCATATCGCCCGTAATAATCATTTTCGAACCTAAACCCATACGCGTTAGGAACATTTTGATTTGTTGCACTGAGGTGTTTTGTGCTTCATCGAGAATAATAATCGCCTCACTGAGAGTGCGACCACGCATAAAGGCAAGTGGAGCAATCTGAATGGTTTTGTTGGTCATATACTCTGCCAACTTTGCCGGTGGAATCATATCCTCAAGAGCATCATAAAGAGGTTGGAGATATGGGTCGATTTTATCTTTCATATCGCCTGGTAGGAAACCAAGTTTTTCGCCTGCTTCCACAGCTGGACGGCTAAGGATGATTTTCTTCACTTCCTTGTTTTTGAGCGCTTTTACGGCAAGCGCAATAGCCGTATATGTTTTACCCGAACCAGCAGGACCAATGGCAAAAAGTAGGTCGTTTTTGGCATATTCCTCAACCAAAACGCGTTGATTTGCTGTGCGTGCACGCACCTCTTTGCCTCCAACACCATGGAGAATGAGGTTGTCGGTTTTAATTTCAGGAATTTCGTTGCCTTTGATAGTTTCAAGCACTGTTTCTTCGGTGAGTAGATTGGTTTTAGCCGCTTGCAACATCAATTTGTCGATGATACGACTAAGATTTTCAACTTCGGCTTCGTTTTCGCCCGAGAGTTTCATCATACGACCTCGTGCCACAATTTTCACTTTAGGAGAGAGGTCTTTTATCAAACGGATATTAGCATTGTTGACACCATAGAACACGGTGGTGTCGAGTTCTTCGAGTAGTTCTTTTACAATTTCAGTCATAATTAGATTATTAGACAAAAGACACGAGAAGCAAGACTTATCAGTCTCGTGTCTCGTGTCTTATATCTTATTTCGTTATTTAATTACCACGCAAACAATGGGTATTTAACCATCATTTCATTCACTTCTTTGCGAACAGCTGCGATAACGGCTTCGTCTTCAGGAGCGTTGAGTACGCGATCGATAAGGTCAACGATGATTGGCATAACGTCTTCTTTCACGCCACGAGTAGTGATAGCAGGAGTACCGAAACGGAGACCTGAAGTTTGGAATGGGCTACGAGAATCGAATGGCACCATGTTTTTGTTAGTAGTAATGTCGGCAGCAACAAGAGCTTTTTCTGCTACTTTACCTGTCAATTCAGGGAATTTAGTGCGGAGGTCAACAAGCATAGAGTGGTTGTCAGTACCGCCAGAAACGATTTTGTAACCTTTAGCCATGAATGCATCTGCGAGAGCAGCAGCATTTTTCTTCACTTGGAGTTGATATTCTTTGAATTCTGGTTGAAGAGCTTCGCCAAATGCAACTGCTTTAGCAGCGATAACGTGTTCGAGTGGACCACCTTGTACGCCTGGGAATACAGCAGAATCCAACAATGCAGACATCATTTTCACTTCGCCTTTAGGAGTAGTTTTGCCCCAAGGGTTAGGGAAGTCTTTACCCATCAAGATGATACCGCCACGTGGACCACGGAGAGTTTTGTGAGTAGTAGAAGTTACGATATGAGCGTGTTTCACTGGGTTTTCGAGAAGTCCTGCTGCGATAAGACCTGCAGGGTGAGCCATATCCACCATGAAAATAGCGCCGATTTCGTCAGCAACTTTACGGATACGAGCATAATCCCATTCACGAGAATAAGCAGAAGCACCAGCAACGATAAGTTTTGGTTTATTTTCGCGAGCAACACGTTCGAGTTGGTCGTAGTCAACGCGACCATCTTCTTCTTTAACACTATATTCGAGAGCTTTGTAGTTGATACCTGACATATTCACAGGAGAACCATGAGAAAGGTGACCACCGTGAGAAAGGTTGAGACCGAGGAAAGTATCGCCAACATTGAGAACAGCCATGAACACAGCCATATTAGCTTGAGCACCAGAGTGAGGTTGAACGTTAGCCCATTCAGCACCGAAAAGTTCTTTAAGACGATTGATAGCGATATTTTCTGATTGGTCAACCACTTCGCAACCACCATAATAACGTTTGCCTGGGTAGCCTTCAGCATATTTGTTAGTCATTACCGAACCCATAGCTTGCATTACTTGCTCGCTAACAAAGTTTTCAGATGCAATCAACTCGATACCTTTAAGTTGACGTTGTTTTTCTTGTTCGATTAAATCGAAAATTTGATTGTCTTTTTTCATTTTTTTAGTTATTATTTAAGGTATTATGATAATCTTTTTAATGGTGATAAGAAACCAAGCGCAAAGATACAAAAAAAGTCTGAATAGCACATACAAATTCAAACTTTTTTGTTATAAATTTAGGCATATAAGTCAATTTTTTTGAAGATTTCGATATTTGCCATAGTTATAATTTTTTTAGAGAGTTATTATTTCTTTTTCCAAGTGCAAAGGTATAATCTATTTGTGCAGTTTTTTTGCACAATACTAAACAAAAAAAAGGTGCATCAGAATTTAATCTGATACACCTTGTTTTTATCGGAAACCAATATTAATAAGTTAAACCAAAAGCCCACAAAGGAATAATGTTTTCATAAGCAAACTCAATATCATCCTTCACTATATAAGCATTATTCACGCCCTCTATTTGTTTTTTGCCTTTCTTTCGTCCTCCAACCTCAAAAGTATATTCGCCAATCATAAAATCTGACACGCTTGAACTAATAACATCGTAATTTACTCGCATTTGATTATAAAAGAAAGTCTCTCGCATATTTCCAACATTTATATCATTAGGATTCAAAGCATACATTAAATTTGGATTATCAATATAGACTTTTTCGACCTTACCTAAACCCCGAATACCTTGAGTATCAGTGCGAAGTTAACCTATCATTTGAGCTTGTTCGAGCAACAATAAATAATCTTGAATATTATTACGACTAACTCCGATAGTAGTAGCTAACGTATCAAAATTAGGTTTAAAAGGTGCTAAAGAAGCAATAATCATCAACATCTTACGCAATTTATAGGCAGTAGACGCTTTAAGATTTGCATACATTGCAATGTCAGTCTCAATAGTTTGTAATATCACATTTTGCAAACGAACATCCACATTACCATCAATAGCAAAAGGATAAATGAAACACACAAGAAAACCCTATAAAAAAACGCACTCATTGAGTGCGTTTTTTATAACAATAAACACTTTCACATAATACAAATAGACAAAAAAAGAATGAAATATATAAAATTAGTTGATTTTAGAGATAATATCAATATATTTTGCACTCAATAAGTGCAAAAATTAATTAACACATAAAATAAAGAAGCCGACTGATAATCAATCGGCTTCTTTATTATTGTTGACTTATGCACTTTTTCATCTTGACTTATACCCTTTATTTCAAAATAAATTGCAATGGTATCTCTACCCTCTCTGACCATGATTGTTCGCTATGCGAATGGCCTTGGAATACGCCTGTTTTGAGGCAGTCGCCTTCGTGATAGCCGAGGAAGTCGAATAGGCGATTCATTGATTCGTAGGCTGGGAGATAGTTCGAATCGTAAGGACAATCGCCATTGTCGAAATAGAGAAGGTAGTCGCCATTGCGAGGGAAATTGTCCATTAAGTAGTATTTCATTGCTGTTGGAAAGTCGGGATTATCGCCAATTGCGCCAGTCCAATGGGTTGACATACATACGGCTGCACCAAAGACCTCAGGATGCTCTGTAACACCATAAATAGAAATCAATCCACCCATACTTGAGCCCATTATAGAGGTTGATTTACGGTCGGTGAGGGTTGAGAATTTGCCGTCGATAAGTGGTTTTAATGTATTGACAATAAACGACAAATACTCATCAGCACGATATTGACTGCGACACATGCGGTCAATGAAATCGCGCACCTCGCCCGGAGGAGTCATTTCAACTACACGCTCTGGCATAAGGTCACCAATGCGAGTTGTATCAACACTATGAATGCCTACAACAATAGCAGGTTTGACTTTTTTATCAGCAATGAGCGAACCCAAAACAGAATCTATCTCCCAAGCTTGATGATTCCATGTTGAGTTGGCATCGAAGATATTTTGTCCGTCATGCATATAGATGACTGGGTATTTTTTAGAATCGGTGTAACCATCAGGAGTCCACACATCGATTTTGATAGTCTCGTTTAATTCGGGCGAGAATATGTCGGCATGCCAAAGGTTGCCTGATGTAACTTCTAAATCCGACTCCGAGAATGGAGCTTCGGGAGTGGCAGGATTAGTGCAACTTGCTAATATAGCAATGATTGCAAAAAGGAATAGGGATTTTTTCATATTATTTTTTTTAGATTATTTCTTCTTATTCTTGCGGACTGACCAACCGAATTTACCGATTTCATCGCCGAGTTTGTAGTAGTGGCCATGAGAATAGGCAATAAGTTTGGCGTCAGAGAGACGGAATTCGTCGGTTACTGGGTCGATATAACGCTCGTCGGCTTGCACGTTTACAACATTAGCAATAAACATATGATGAGAGCCTAACTCTTTAATTTCAATCACTTCGCATTCGATGCTCAATGGTGATTCTAACACGATTGGCGCCGCCACTTTTTGTGCCTTTTGTGGTGTTAAATGCATCTCTTTGAATTTATTATAGTCCTTGCCACTGCGAACACCGCACCAATCAGTAGCACGAGCCATATCTTCGTTAGTAAGGTTAATTACGAAACTCTTAGTTCGTTTAATAATTTCGTACGAATGGCGCTCAGGGCGAACCGAAATATAGCACATCGCGGGATTTGTACAGATGGTGCCAACCCACGCAACAGTGAGCATATTGTATTCCTCTTCAGTTTCACCACACGAGATGAGAACGGCAGGCAACGGATAAATGAGCGTGCCGGGTTTCCATTGTTGTTTTTTATAGTTTTTTTTCATATTATTTTTTAGACATGATTTATTCTTTTAGACAGAATGACAAAAGAACATATTCTTTTTTACATAATGGTCTTGCTTTTGCTACGCAAAATCTCGACTTCAAAGACAGACATTTTTTCGCTTTTAGCTCAAGACCTCTGGTTCGGTATTCTTATTTCTTACGTCGTTTTTTATCGAAAAATTGTTTACGTTCTTGCTCGTAGTGGCGAGGTTTGTTGCGAGTATCATCAACGGACACGGCATGCCGTGTCCCTACATTATTTTCACCAGCAAATAGACGGTCGGCAATATCAGTACGCTTGATTTTTTGGAGGAATTGCTTGATTGTGCGGCGCTCTTCGGGTTTGTACCAGAAAAAGAACTGACGCTGAGCAAGTTTATCTTCCTTTGTGCGCGCTACGAACACAGGTTTTAGCGTATATGGGTCGAGCCCCGTATGATACATCTCGGTGGCAAGCGTCATAGGCGTTGGAGTGAAATCTTGCACCTGCTCGAGTTGAAAGTTAAGTCTCTTAGTTTCAATGGCTAATTCGGCCATATCAATAGGTTCGCAACCTGGGTGACTCGAGATGAAATACGGTATAATTTGTTGATTAAGGTGTTCGCTTTCGTTCACTCTATCAAATGTTTGTTTGAATTGTTTGAAAAGCGAAAAACTTGGTTTACGCATAACAGACAATACCCTATCGGATGTATGCTCAGGGGCAACTTTGAGACGACCACTAACGTGATTTTTAATAAGTTCGCGGGCATACTCAGCATTTGTACGATTGACCTCCTCCGAGTCTGTTCGATGCATCACCACATCGTAACGCACACCACTACCTATGAAACTTTTTTTGATACTTGGCAAGGCATCACCCGCTCGGTACATTTCGAGCAAAGGTGCGTGGTCGGTGTTCATATTCTTACATACCGATGGGAAGGCACACGATGGACGTTTGCACTTAGCACAAAGTTCTTGATTTTTGCCACGCATCATATACATATTGGCACTCGGTCCGCCCAAATCACTCAAATAGCCTTTAAAATCAGGGGCAACAGCCAATGTACGCACCTCTTTAAGTATTGATTCCAACGAACGCGACACAACAAATTTGCCTTGGTGCATAGAGATTGTGCAGAAGGCACATCCGCCCCAACAACCACGATGGGTGTTGACCGACCAACGTATCATATCAAAAGCCGGAATTGTTTTGCCTTTGTATTTAGGGTGAGGCTGACGAGTGAAAGGGAGTTCATAAACAGCATCGAGTTCCTCAGTTGTCATTGGAGGATATGGAGGTTGTACTACCACATATTTATTACCCACCGCTTGCACCAACACCGTCTGATTGAGCTTGTTGCTCCCCTCCTCTATCGTTTTGAATGTTGCAGCAGATGTTTTTTTGTTTCGAGCACACTCTTCGTGAGAGGCTAATTCTACAACCCCATCATCCTGAGGCATTGTATTTGACAAATACCCTACCTGACGCATATCGTGGCAGTCAGCGATAGTTGCCCCTGCAGAGAGGCGACGCACAAGTTCGCGCACAGGCTTTTCGCCCATACCATATATTAAAAGGTCGGCACCCGTATCGGCAAGGATTGAACGATGGTAGGTATCATCCCAATAATCGTAATGAGAAAAACGGCGCAACGACGCCTCGATGCCACCAATCACAAGAGGTACGTCAGGATATAATTGTTTGATAATCTTAGCATATGTAATCGTAGCGCGGTCGGGACGCATACCTGCTTTGCCGTCAGGCGTGTAGGCATCGTTGGAGCGAAGGCGCTTGTTGGCAGTGTAATGGTTCACCATCGAATCCATACAGCCAGCCCAAATAGCAAAGAAACGTCGCGGACGACCCATCTTCGTAAAATCGCGATGGTCGCCCCGCCAATCGGGTTGAGGCACAATCGCCACGCGCCACCCTTCCGACTCAATCACACGTCCGATAACGGCAGCTCCAAACGATGGGTGGTCGACATAAGCATCGCCCGAAAATAGCACCACATCCACCTCGTCCCAACCACGAATCTCCAACTCTTTTTTAGTTGTAGGAAGAAAATCAGTTAATTTATAGTTCATAATGTGTAAGACTTTAGAGATAAAACATAAGAAACATGACTTAAAAACTCGAACTTAAAATATATCACCATTCCACAACATACGCAAAAAATCACGCAAATAAATGGCGTCTATATCATCGATTTTTCGAGTGATTTTATCTAATGATACTATAATTTTACGACAATCAGGATAGTCATCTCCAAACGATTTCAATCCCTTTAAATGTTTATTCTGAACATCTTCAACCGATTTTATCTCTATTGCAACTTGAGCATCACCAATCACCGCATCAACCTCAACTCCAGTCTGAGTACGCCAAAAAGACAATTTCTCCTCTTTATGATTATATCCTATATATGCTATCAACTCTTGTATCACAAAATGTTCGAAGGCATGACCATATTCCACTGTACCACGAGTCAACGATTTACGATGTAATAAATGCTGCGCCAAACCAACATCAAAGAAATAAAAGCGTGGAGTTTGAACCAATCTACGTTTCATTACTTTTGTATATGCTGGTATTTTATAGCCAATAAGAGTATCTTCCAAAATATCAAAATAAGCTCTAATTGTATGAACACTCACGCCACAATCCGATGCTATATTTGTATAATTTATCATCTCACCATTAGTCAATGCCGCAACTTCCAAAAAACGCTGAAATCCATCAAGTTGTCGCACAATTGACTCTTGTCGTATTTCTTCTCGTAGATAAACATCCACATAAGCCGACAACATACGAGCTGGATTTTTTGCAAAATGATGCGAAGGCAACATACCATACAACAACGCTTTATCCAAATCAAAATCAGGCACTTCAGCACTAACAAGAGGATAAAAATAACATGGCACAGCACGTCCACCCAACGTATTATAGCCTTTTCGCTTCAATTTGCGAGCACTCGAACCACACAACACAAAAATCAATCCATTTTGCGAAATCAAACGATGCACTTCATTCAGCAAATCTGGCACTTCGGGTATTTCATCAATCACCACAATAGTCCCTCTCTCCTTATCGCACAACATTTCATAAAGCAAAGACGGACGAGTACGAAAACGACCCAACATCTCCGTATCGAGTAAGTCTATATAGATAGCATCACCCAATTGTTGACGCAAAATAGTACTTTTACCAGTTTGTCTTGCCCCCAATAGGAATATAGAAGTATCTAATTCATTGATTAACTGAAAATAACGTTTTATCATAAAATATTCTATCGTATAATTTACATTGAAAATCTTAAACCAATTTTACGATTTTCAATGTAATTTGTAAATCAAATTTAATATTTTCAATGAAATTATGGTGCAAAGGTACAACTTTTTTCTTAGACAAACAAGAAAATTTGTACTAAATTACAAAAGTAAACACAAAAAAACGACCACCTATTCTTATACTTAGAATAGGTGGTCGATTTGTGTGACGCCATTTCACAACATACGCAAAAAATCACGCAGATAAATGGCGTCTATATCATCAATTTTTCGAGTTATTTTATCTAATGACACCAAATTGTTAACGCAAAATAGTACTTTTACCAGTCTGCCTTGCATTGTCCGTTATGTTAAAAATATAGTTAAAATTTTGTGTGCTCATATTTTTTTTATAACTTTGTAGCCGAAAGAAAGGAGGTTGTTATGTTACATTCTATATTTAAGGTTTTGTTTTTTATTATAGTTATCGCTCTTACTATATTCACGCCAATTGGCATGATAGCTGCGGTAATATATTGTTTTATAGATGCAGATGCTTTCAGTGATGATACTAAAGCGACATATAAACATACCAAAGAACAAAAGCAAATCGAACAACAGCGTCGAGCGTGGAAACGCAATATACGTTATATGAAATAATCTTATAAAGATATCCTATTAAAAAACATCATTTTCCTGACGTCAGGAAAATGGTGTTTTTTTATTCTCTCAAATTTCTCGTTGTCAAATGTTATACTAAAGAGTATAAAAACATCCATATTTTTTGATGGCGAAAAAAAAGAAAAGTAAGAAACCAATACCTGAGGCTTCACTGCCCCAATTCAATATTAGAAACTTACTCTCCTGAATACAACGTTACAATTTTTTTTGAAATCACCAAATAATATGACGAAATAAATAAAAAAGCTATCTTTATACAAAATTAGGAAAAGTATTATCTTCCGCAACACTCAACTCACCAGTAATCTCATTCATCCAATAAACAGATTTATCTTTCAATATCCTTATAAATCTATCTCCATTCTCTCCTTTTTTCCAACGTAAACCCAAAACATGTACATCAAATTTACATTCAAGCAATTCTACCTTTTCAAACAAATCCTTAAAACTATCATGATAGTATGAATAATAATCATTCTCGTTGACCTCATCTCGCACAAACTCATGCCATTCTAAATCAATCTTTTCTATAGCCTCCTTTAATTCATATCCATCTTTATCGCCAAAAACGTCATACAATATTTCGTCAAAAGCCCACAATTCTTTCAGTCCTAAAGCTCTTATACAATCAAAACACTGTTCTCGCAAACTACAATTCTTATCAAAATAACGATGATAATAAACACAAGTTGTAGCACTTAAACAATCTATAACAGGTTCGTCTAATTCAAAAAAAATACAATAATCCCCTATTTCATATTCATTATAATACTTTTCTTTTATAAGAGGAAGATGCAAAAAACTTGCTTGTTTTTGCAAATAATCATCGACTTTATGGGTTAACACCATTATCTTTCCTGGCATAGCAATTAATTTTGCTACAAAGGTACAATAAAATTCTTATAAAAACAAAATTTTTTGTTTACTCATATTTTTTTTATAACTTTGTAGTCGAAAGCAAAGGAGGTTATTATGACAATGATTTTAGGATTTATAATTTGCGTTTTATTTGTTATTGCATGTTTTAATACAGACGACAATCATCCACAACCAAAAACCAAAGAACAGGAACATATCGAAAAGCAACAAAAGCAAATCGAACAACAGCGTCGAGCGTGGAAACGCAATATGCGCTACATGAAGTAACCTTGTCAAGATACACTACAAAAAAACATCATTGCCCTGATATCAGGAAAATGATGTTTTTTTATTCTCTCAAGTTTCTCGTTGTCAAATGTTATACTAAAGAGTATGATAACGGAATAGAAGAACATCCATATTTCTTGATGGTAAAAAAAGAAGAAGAGTAAACGACTAACCGCGGGGCTCAAGCACCCGTATCAAGTTAGTCATTTACTCTTCTGACCGCAAAGTTACAACAATTTTCTGAATTACCAAACCATTAAATAATTTTTTAATAAGTATCGTAAAACAAAAAAGCCACCCGAAGGTGGCTGTCTTACTTATAGCGGGGGATAGTTAAAAACTCCCCTCGCTGCTGTTTCTGTATTGCAAGAACCCGTCAAGACTTTGCAAAGTTACAACAATTTTCCGAATTACCAACTATAAATAACATTTTTTATTCACTATAAATTCAAGTAAGAAATGCAACTTTTAGGATAAAACTAAGAAAAGGAAATAGGGACTTGCAAAGTTTGCAAAGTTTGCGAAGTTACGATTAAACACCTGTTGTTCAATTAGATACTAAAGAAAAAGAGGTACAAAGTTCATAATCACAAAAAACACTTAAATCACTGATAATTAGTCAGATTTAGGAACTTTGCAACTTTGCAAGTTGCAAAGTTATGTCTATTTAATTAGGAAAACGATAAAAAATCTGTCTACTATTTTAGGAAAAGTGACAGTTCAACTCGCATTTATAAAGTTTGCAAATGCTGCAAATGGAGAGTGTAAAGATGGCTGTTTTCTTCGGCATAGGTTGCTTGCACCTTGCTGTTGAGTCAGGAGAAAAAAAAGAGACGCAAAGTATTGCGTCTCTACATTTTGGTATCGTGTTCGCCCCCGTTGGGGACGTGTTGTTAGTGATATTCACTTCCCGCAGGTTCCCTCCCTTCGGTCGGTCACACAGCGGTTAAGTATAATTTTTTTACAAGATTCTTGCTTCGCTCGGCAGAATTTAAGTAAACTTAATTCTGCTCTCTCTTATTGCAAGAATTGCCCTCTTCGAGGACTCATAAGTCAAACAATTATCACACTCAATCAACAATAATAAAACCTAATTAACTACGTCGGAAATTTTATTTCACAAATACGTTTTATTTAATTGCTTCGATTATGTAGTTGATTGCTTCGTCCATACCTTCTGGGTTTTTACCGCCAGCTGTTGCCATGAAGGCTTGTCCGCCACCGCCACCTTGGATGAATTTGGCTGCTTCGCGGATGAGTTTGCCTGCATTGAAACCTGCATCGACCATCGGTTGACTAAAGAAGATTGTGAGCGATGGTTTGCCTTCGAATACGTTACCTGCTACATACATAAACTTAACGTCGGCAAATTTGCCACGGAAGAATGGAACGATAATCTTGTTTGTTTCAGGATTTTCGTTAGAGATGTGACGGATAACTTTGATATCGCCAATCTCTTCGGCACGTTGCAACAATGAATCGCGCAACATCATAGCACGCTCTTGCATGAAGTTCTCAACTTTCTTGCGAAGGTCGGCGCTCTCTTCGAGGTTCTT
>JAZLDO010000067.1:0-13885 GCA_045614825.1 Candidatus Aphodosoma sp.
TTAGGGGTAGGGTGATGTTCCCAGTGCATACCTTGTCGGGCAAAGTGGTGGCATTTGGCGGTCGTGTGTTGAAAAAAGATGATAAAACCGCTAAATATGTCAATTCGCCAGAGAGTGAGATATATCATAAGAGTAATGAGTTGTATGGAATTTATTTTGCTAAGCAGTCGATAGTTAAGCAAGATAGATGTTTTTTGGTGGAGGGGTATACTGATGTTATCAGTATGCATCAGGCGGGAATTACGAATGTGGTGGCGTCGTCGGGTACGTCGCTCACACTAGGGCAGATTAGGATGATACATCGTTTTACTCCAAACATTACGGTGCTGTATGATGGTGATGCGGCAGGTATAAAGGCATCGATTAGGGGTATAGACTTGTTGCTCGAAGAGGGTATGAATGTGAAGGTGGTATTGTTGCCTGATGGTGAGGACCCAGATTCGTATGCACAAAACAATAATGCGTCGGATTTCATCGATTTCATCGACAAAAATCAGGTGGATTTTATACGATTCAAGATACAATTGTTGTTGGATGAAATAGGGAATGATCCTATAAAAAAGGCAGGATTGATACAAGATGTAGTACATTCGATTTCGTTGATACCTGATAATATAGTGCGTTCTGTGTATGCAAAAGAGTGTGCTACTCAGTTGGATATTGATGAGAAGGTGGTACTTGCCGAGATACAGAAGATACTGCGAGCAAGACGCGAGAAAGAGTTGGTTAGAAAATCAAATGGCGATTATACCCCGCAAAGTTATGCTACGGAAGAGAAACATGATACAAATCCTGTATATAGACAAGAGGACGCACATCCTGCATTAGGTGGAGTTACTAACGTGAATGGGGGTGCTCGGCTTTCAACCTTTGATAAAGAGGAGATGAATATATTGCATTATGTGGTGAGATATGGAGGAGAATTGTTGTTTCTTTTGGGAGATGGTACGTATCAGACGGTTAGTGGATTTGTTTTGGCATCGTTGGCTGATTTGGAAACAGATGGTGATAGTATATTCCATAATCCGTTGCATCAAAAAATGTTGGATTGTGTGAGAGATGTGAAAGTTGAAGATAATTTTAATACGGCTAAATTTTTCACTAACCATATTGATCCTGAAATTTCGGCGAAAGCAGCTGAGTTGCTAACTGATAAATATACTTTGTCGCGTATACATACAAAGCAAGATGAATATACTGGTGATCCTACAAATATGAATGCGCTACAAGAGCATCAGATGAAGTTGGAGTTTCAACGAAAAGAGAATTTAGCGCGAGAAATAAATACCGTGATACATGAATATAAAGCGGCAATTATATTATGTCGCGAGCGAGAGTTGGATCAAAAAATTAAGCAGGCGCAAGAATCGGGAAATTTCGATGAAATTATGAATTTTATGCGACAAAAGCAAATTATAAATGAGCATAAAAAGGCATTGTCGAAAGAAATTGGTGGACGTGTGGTTTTGTGGCGTAGGTAGATGCTGTGGTGAAATATTTTAGAGGTATACTTGATGGGGTGTGCCTCTTTTTTTATTGTTTTCTGTGTTTTAGAAAAATGGGATGGATTAGATATTTGTAGTGATTGTGTTGTTTTGATTTTAGGGAGAGGGATGCTTTATGGTATGTTTATCCTATGAAGAAGCTTGCTGATGGATAATATATTTTCGTGGTGTTGTCTATGTGAAATATTTTTATTATCTTTGTGGGCTAATTATACGCCAAATTGTACACTATTGAAAATTATAAAAAAATAGATATATGTCAGAGAATAATTCGAATGAATTGATTAATCAAGTGGCTCAGAAAGAGTATGAATACGGGTTTACGACCGATGTTCATACTGAGACTATACAGAAGGGATTGTCGGAAGAGGTAGTGCGCTTGATTTCGGCGAAAAAGGAAGAACCAGAGTGGTTGTTGGAGTTTAGATTGAAGGCTTATCGCCATTGGTTGACGATGACGATGCCAGATTGGGCGTTGTTGAATATACCAGAAATAGATTTTCAGGCGATATCGTACTATGCTGCTCCACGCAAAAATGCTCCAAAGTCGTTGGATGAGGTTGACCCTGAGATTCTTGATACGTTCAATAAATTAGGTATTCCACTCGAAGAGCAAAAGGTGTTGAGCGGTATTGCGGTGGATGCGGTGATGGACTCGGTGTCGGTGAAGACTACGTTCCGCGAGAAATTGGCAGAGAAGGGTATTATTTTCTGCTCGATTTCGGAGGCAGTGAAGGAGTATCCTGACTTGGTGCGTGAGTATTTGGGTTCGGTGGTGCCTTATACAGATAACTTTTATGCGGCGTTGAACTGTGCAGTATTCTCGGATGGGTCGTTTGTCTATATACCGAAGGGGGTGCGTTGTCCGATGGAGTTGTCGACATATTTCCGTATAAATGCAGCGGGTACGGGTCAGTTTGAGCGTACGTTGATTGTGGCGGATGATGATGCATACGTGTCGTATTTGGAAGGTTGTACTGCTCCGCAACGCGATGAAAATCAGTTGCATGCTGCGATTGTGGAGATTGTGGTGATGAATAATGCAGAGGTGAAATATTCGACCGTGCAGAACTGGTATCCAGGCGACAAAGATGGCAAGGGTGGTATCTATAACTTTGTGACAAAGAGAGCGATATGTAAGGGTAATAACTCGAAAGTGTCGTGGACACAGGTGGAGACAGGCTCGGCTATTACGTGGAAATATCCGTCATGTATATTGAAAGGCGATAATTCGGTGGGCGAGTTCTATTCGGTGGCGTTGACAAATAATTATCAACAAGCAGATACGGGTACGAAGATGATACATTTGGGCAAAAACACACGTTCGCGCATTGTGAGCAAGGGTATTTCGGCAGGTAAGAGTCAGAATTCGTATCGTGGATTGGTGAAAGTGAATGCAAATGCCACAGGTGCAAGGAATTACTCGCAATGCGACTCGTTGTTGTTGGGCGACCAATGCGGTGCGCATACATTCCCATACGTAGATGTTAAGAATCCGACTGCGATTATTGAACATGAGGCTACTACATCTAAAATATCTGAAGATCAGTTGTTTTATTGCGCTCAGCGTGGTATTTCTACTGAGGACGCAGTGGGCTTGATTATCGGTGGTTATGCCAAAGAGGTAATCAATAAATTGCCTATGGAATTTGCGGTGGAAGCGCAGAAATTGTTGCAGATTTCTCTTGAGGGAAGCGTTGGTTAATTCATAATTATTATGAACTGGCTTGAAATCATAGCAGTGGTGTTTGGGGTGGTGGCTATATGGCTGGCATCTAAGGGGGAGGTTGTGAATTTTGGAATTGGGTTGGTGAATTGTGTGTTGTATGGCATATTGTTTGGCAGAGAGGGGTTGTATTCGGGGATGATGTTGCAAGCGATATATTTTGTTATAAATCTTTATGGGTTGTATTCGTGGAAAAAGCCTCGAAATGAGGAGAAGAAGTTGAATGTGAGTTGGTTGAGTTGGAAAGAGAGGGTTTGGGTGTTGTTGATTGTTGCGGTGACTGGAGTGCTGTGGGGGATGGGTGTGAAGTGGGGAGCGCAGTTGTTGCCAGAGAATATTCAGGAGCCACAATATCCGATGATTGATGCCATATTGACAACAGCGAGTGTAGTGGCACAGATATTGCTGACACGTAAGAAGACAGATAATTGGGTGATGTGGGTGATAGTGGATGTGGTTTATATAGGATTATTCGTGATGGTGGGGATGTATTGGACTGCAGGGCTTTATGTGGTTTATACGCTGATTGCAGTGAATGCAGTGCGAATGTGGAATGATGAATGATGAATTGTTGAATTTTCAACTTTCAATTTAATTTATGGATTTGTTATCACTTGGATATTTGGGGATTGCGATAGCGGCGTTTTTGGCGGCTACGATATTACCTTTTAGTAGTGGGGTGGTGTTTACGGGATTGTTGATAGGGGGCTATGACCCGATATGGTTAGTGGTGTGGGCTACGGTAGGCAATACGCTTGGGGGTATGACTTGTTATGGTTTGGGGTATTTGGGGAAGATAGAGTGGATAGAGCGTTGGCTAAAAATACCACAAGAAAAGGCAGAACGTTGGAAAGCTAAAGTGCATAAATATGGCGATGGATTCGCGTTTTTTTCCTTCTTGCCAGGTGTGGGGGATTTTATTGCAGTGGCGGCAGGATTGTTGAGATGCAGATGGTGGGTGGTGTTGGTGTCGATGGCAATGGGTAAGTTGGTGAGGTATTTGGTATGGATGGAAGCGAATCAGATGATAATGAATTGAGAATTGAGAGTTGAGAATTGAGAATGCCGTTCGGCGTTAATCATTAATAACTAATAACTAAACATTAATAACTAAAATAAATGGCAGAAATGAAACAACTTATCTCAACTATTGTTGAGGGTATGCAAGAGAAAAAAGCAAAGAAAATTGCGATTGTGGATATGAGCAAATTGGAGGCTCCATGTCAATATTTTGTTATCTGTGAGGGTGACTCAAGTACACACGTTATGACAATTGCAACAACGATGAAAGACTTTGTGCGTGAGCATGCAGGCGAAAAACCTTTTTCGTCGGATGGTTATGAAAATTGTCAATGGATTGCGTTGGATTATGGCAATGTGATTGTGCATGTGTTCCAACCAGAATTCCGTGAATTCTATGATATTGAGCACCTTTGGGCAGATGCAAATATCACAATGATTCCAGACTTGGATTAAAAAAAGATTAAAGAGTAATTAGTAAATAGTAATTGGTAAAGAGTGGATAGCGGGAGCTATTTGTTAGGGGAAAAGTATATATGTCACAAGAAGTAGATAATAAGCAAAATCAACAAGGGAAAAAACCACAGAAGGGTGGACCACAGAAAGGTGGATATAAGCCTAAATTTAATTTTTATTGGATATACTTGGCAATAGGTATATTCTTTATCGTATTGTCGGTGTGGAATCCGAAAGGTGCATCGCGAGATGTGGCTTATTCGCGATTAGAAGATGGATTGCGTAATGGATGCGTTAGTAAGCTTACGGTAGAGATTAATAAACAAAAAGCCGTTGCCGAAATTAATCCTAAATGCGCAAAAGATATTACTGGTATAGAAGCCGATGGTGATGATGTAGTGCGAGTGCAAACGATTGTGCCATCGATAGATGAGTTTTCGAAATTGCTCAATGAATTGAAGGCCGACAAAGTGTTTGTGGGTGAAGTGCGCTATACCGAAGGTAAGGATTACTTTGATATGTTCTTATTCTCGGTGTTGCCATTGTTGTTGCTTATTGGATTCTTCGTGTTTATGAATCGTAAGATGATGGGCGGCGGAGGTCCTGGTGGGGTGTTCAACGTAGGCAAATCGAAAGCACAGATGTTTGACAAAAACAATCCACAGCACAAGGTAACATTTGCTGATGTGGCAGGATTGGAAGGGGCAAAACAAGAGATAGAAGAGATTGTACACTTCTTGAAAAACCCTAAGAAATATACAGTGCTTGGGGGTAAGATACCAAAAGGAGCATTGCTTGTAGGCCCTCCGGGAACAGGTAAGACATTGCTGGCAAAAGCAGTGGCAGGCGAGGCAGATGTGCCATTCTTCTCGATGTCGGGGTCGGACTTCGTAGAGATGTTTGTGGGAGTAGGAGCATCGCGTGTGCGCGACCTATTCAGACAAGCAAAAGAGAAGGCTCCATGTATCGTGTTTATCGATGAAATCGATGCAATTGGACGTGCTCGTGGTAAAAATGTTAACCATAACGGCAACGACGAACGTGAGAATACACTCAACCAATTGTTGACTGAGATGGATGGTTTTGGTTCGAATTCAGGTGTCATTATATTGGCAGCGACTAACCGCGCAGAGATATTGGATAAAGCATTGTTGCGTGCAGGACGTTTCGATCGTCAGATACAAGTAGAATTGCCAGATGTGCATGAGCGTAAAGCTATATTTAACGTACATTTGAAACCACTGAAACTCGATGAAACCGTAGATGTTGACTTCTTGTCGCGTCAAACACCAGGCTTCTCAGGTGCCGATATTGCCAATGTATGTAATGAGGCGGCATTGATAGCAGCACGTAAAGAGCGCGATGCAATTGGGCGTCAGGATTTCTTGGATGCAGTGGATAGAATTGTCGGTGGATTGGAGAAAAAGACAAAAATCATCACAGCAGAAGAGAAGAAAAATATCGCATATCACGAGGCAGGGCATGCCACAATCAGTTGGCACTTGCAATATGCCGACCCATTGGTGAAGGTGACCATCGTGCCACGCGGACAAGCATTGGGTGCAGCATGGTATTTGCCAGAAGAGCGTCAGCTCACATCAGAACAACATATATTAGATAAAATCTGTTCGTTGTTGGGCGGACGTGCAGCCGAAGAGATATTCTTTGGAATATTGGACACTGGGGCATTGTCGGATTTGGAACAAGCAACACGCCGTGCATACGCGATGGTGACATATTTCGGTATGAGCGATAAGTTGAAAAATATATCGTATTATGATTCGACAGGACAGAGCGAGTTTGGATTCAGCAAGCCATATTCGGAAGCTACAGCTCAGTTGATTGACCGTGAAGTGCAACGTATCATTGACGAGCAATATGAACGAGCGAAACAGATATTGATGCAATATAAAGAGGGGCACAACGAAGTGGCTCAGATATTGATAGACAAAGAGGTGTTGTTTGCAGAAGATTTGGAACAAGTGTTTGGCAAACGTCAGTGGGCATCGCGAGCGGAGGAAATACTTCAATAATTCATAATTAGTCTTCAGGTTGTTTAATTATCGGACACTCGAGCCGAGTGTCCCTACATCAAACTTTTAACGTTCAACTTTCAACTTTATATATCGTGGATGTTAAGAATTTAGTAACTCGTACTTTAGCGGGTGCAGTGCTAGTAGCGGTGATAATATGCGCTACACTTTTGAGTCCTTATAGTTTTGGCGTAGTATTTATGCTGATAAGTTTGTTGGCAACGCAAGAGTTATTGAAGTTGCTGACTGGTAAGACGTCATATTTGGGTGGTGTGTCGGCTATGTTGTTTTTAGCAATATTTGCTGAACATGCGATGATGTTTTCAGAACGAATGATAGTTATAGTATGGGTTGTTTATGGCATGAGTCTTTTGTGTGCTATGATAGGGCAATTGTGGAATAGGAAGACAAATCCAGTAGAGTCGTGGATGCATATAGCCTATAGCCAGATTTATGTGGCATTGCCATTTGCGTTGATCAATATGATAGCCTTTTTCCGCGGCCAATTTACGCCTATCTTGGTGTTGTCGATGTTTGTGTTTATATGGGTTAACGATTCGTTTGCTTATCTTACAGGTTCGCTTTTTGGACGTCATCGTCTGTTCGAACGCGTGTCACCAAAAAAATCGTGGGAAGGATTCATTGGAGGCAATTTGTTTGCATTAGGTGCAGCTTATTTGATGTCGGTATTAGATCAACCATTGTCGAGATTGCTCGTGGGCAATGATGGATCGTCGTTGGAATTGTGGCAATGGTTTGTGTTTGCACAAATCGTAGTTGTATTTGGCACATTTGGCGACTTAGTGGAATCGTTGTTGAAACGCACATTGGGAGTGAAGGATTCTGGAGTAGCAATTCCTGGTCATGGCGGTTGGTTGGACCGTTTCGATAGTTTGATTTTTGCTGCGCCAGTGGTGGCATGTTATCTATATTTATTGTTGTGATATTAATTATAAAACTCAAATACTATGAAAAGAAGATTAAAAGTGCATAAAGAAGGTTATGCAATCCTTTTTTCGTTACTCACTTTGTTGGTTGTAACTAATGTTATTGTATTTATTGAGTCGCCTAATCGTATTTTGAGCGTGGTTTGCTTGATTATTTCGATTTTGGCATATTCCTTTTTTCTTTATTTCTTCCGTAATCCGACGCGTGAGATAGAGATTGATGACGAAAATTTGGTTATTGCACCAGCCGATGGGCATATCGTAGTGACAGAGCCAACCGAAGAGTGGGAGTATTTTGATGGAAAGAAAATGATTCAAGTGTCGATATTTATGAATGTATTTTCGGTTCATGCCAATTGGTATCCGATATCGGGTATTGTGCGTTATGTGCGCCACTATAATGGCCGCCATGTGGCAGCGTTTTTGCCGAAGTCATCGCATGAGAATGAACGTTCGACAGTAGTTATTGAGAATGAGAATGGGCATAAAATATTGATGCGTCAGATTGCAGGGGCATTGGCTCGCCGTATTGTTACATATTCTGCTCCTAATCACAAATGTAATATCAATGAGCATCTCGGTTTTATCAAATTTGGTTCGCGTGTCGATTTGTTTTTGCCAGAGGGTAGTGAGATTTTTGTTGAAATAGGCGAGGCAACACGCGGGAATGAGACTATTATTGCTCGTTTGCCAGACGTTGAATAAGGAATAGGGAGTAGGGATGTTTTGCTACTCGTTATTTGCTACTTGTTACTAAAAACATAGAATATGAAAAAATTGCTTATTGCGTTGTTGTTGATATTTGGTGCTTTTGTTGGTCTTGTTGTACTGATGGGGGTACTGATGGTGTTAGCTCCAGAGTGGAGTAATTCGATTGCAGGATTGTTATTTATACAGGGTTTTCAGACAGTTGTATTGTTTGGAATTACTGCTTATGTAGGAGTTTGGCTTACAGAAGAACGTGTAAATCCATTGAATCAAATGTCGCTTAGCAAAGCTTTGTCGTTGCAACAATGTTTGATTGCATTCTTTTTTGCAGTTGCGGCATTGCCTGTTATTTCTATGTTGGCAGAGTGGAATAAGAGCATGGAATTACCCTCTTCTTTGGCAGCCTTGGAGGAGATAATGCGTCAGATGGAGGATTCGGCAAATGAGATGACAGAGCGATTTTTGAATACCACATCGGTATGGATGATGTTTGTCAATCTGTTTGTGATGGCATTGTTGCCGGCTGTGTGTGAGGAGATGATGTTCAGAGGGTGGTTGCAACGTAGGTTGAGCAATAGTGTGAATATTCATGTTGCTATTTTGGTGTCGGCATTTGTGTTTTCGGCAATACATTTTCAGTTTTATGGGTTCATTCCGCGAATGTTGATAGGTGCGGCATTGGGCTATTTGTATTGTTATACTGGTTCGTTGTGGGCACCGATTATAGCGCATTTCACTAATAATGCTGTGGCTGTGATTTCTGCGTTTTTGACTTATAATGGCTATATATCGGTTAATCCTGATTTGATAGGTACGGGCGATACGTGGTATTTGTCGGTGGCATCGGTGGCAGTGTGTGTGGCGTTGTTGTTTAGATTACAGATTACAGATAATAGATAGCAGATTATAGATTACAGATTACAGATAACCGATTACAGATATAATTGTTATTATATAAAAAAATAGGCGGACGTCCGATTGGACATCCGCCTATTTTATTATTGAAAGATTAAGTTGTCTTATTTTTTAGCTCTCTCAGTCGCCATTTTTGCTAATTCTTTTGTATAGACTTTAGCAGCAGTAGCTTTGTCGATGCGAGTAACAGGACCGCTGATACATCCGTTTTCGCAAGCCATAACTTCGATGAATTGGTTAGGGCATTTGCCTGATTTAGCGTATGCGCGAAGAAGACCGATGTTCTTTTTGTTGAGGTTGCTGAGGAGAAGTGCATTAACTTCAGGTCCACCGAGGTGGTCAACAACAGCTTTAGTAACACCGCCAGTAGCTCCGTAACCATGAGAAGTAAGGTAAGCCTCTTTGTCGATTTGGAATGGTGCTACTTGTTCGAGGTTGATTTCCATACCATCGAGAATTGAACCGAGTTCTTCGAATGTCATTACGAAATCGACATTTTCGCTATATTCTGCTTCTTTACGTTTAGCGATACATGGGCCGATGAATACTGTTTTGCAGTCAGGGTATTTTTCTTTAGCGATTTCGGCAGTGTAGCGCATTGGAGAGAGTGTAGTTGACACATATTTTTCCATTTCTGGGATGTGTTTCTTCACGAGTTGGATGTAAGAAGGACAGCATGAAGTAGTCATGAAAGGTTGACCTTCTTCGAGTTTTTCGAGGAGCTCGTGGCTTTCGCGGCGAGTAGTTTCGTCAGCGCCAAGAGCAACTTCGATAACGTCGTCGAAACCGATTTCTTTGAGCGCACCGTAGAGGCTTTCGAGAGTTGTATTGAATTGTGAAAGGATAGCAGGAGCTACCATTGCCACGATTTTCTTGTTAGGGTTTTTGATAGTTTCGAGGATGTCGAATACTTGAGATATTTCGAAGATAGCACCGAAAGGACAAGCGTTTACGCATTTACCACAATAGATACATTTGCTTTCGTCGATGTGCTCTACACCATATTCGTCTTTAGTGATAGCTTTTACAGGGCAAGCTTCTTCGCAAGGAACTGGTACGTAGATAACTGCGTGATAAGGACAGCTTTGGTGGCAGATACCACAAGAGATACATACGTCGTGATCGATTTCTGCTTGTCCGTTAGATTTGAAGTGAATTGCGTTTTTAGGGCAGTTCATGTAACAGCTACGAGCAACGCAACCACGGCAGAGGTTAGAGATTTCGTAGTTAGTTTGCACGCAAGAAGAACAAGCTTCGTCCATCACACACATGATGTTCTTTTTAGTGCGTTCTTGGCGAGCGAGGGCTTCTTTAGCATAGTGAGAGAGCGGAGTGTTTTCGCTCACTTCGTCCGACATATCGAAACCTAGGAGAGGGAAAGTTTTGTATTTCCATACTGCGCGTTCTTTGTGAATACAGCAACGACCGCGTGCTTTTGATTGACGTGGAGAGAGTTTGATCGGAAGTTCGTCGATTTCTTCAACGAGTTTGTCTTCTTTCCAAAGTTTTACGAGTTTCGCCAAAAGACCGTGGCGAACAATCATTACGTTGTTAGTAAAAGCCATAATATTTAGTGATTAGTTACTAGTTACTAGCTACCAGTGAGTTTTTTATCTCACATTGATGATGTTTTTTTTGTATATAATTTTTCGAGATACAAAGGTAGTGATTTTTTTGTAATTAGCAATAGTTTTTTAATATAATTTTTTTTAATTCATTTGGGTTGTTTAGGTTGACTATTATTAATTTGTTTTCGCAATTATGAATTTTAAGAATTTCTTTTTCTGCAATAAAAGGATAATCGTCAAGCCAAATAAATTCTTCAGATAAATCAATAGCTTCAGTTTTTAATGTTTCCCAAGATGTAGGTTTAATATTTTTCATCTTTTCAATTAGTGTCGATGAAAAATATCTTGAGAGATATTCGATTGTGTCGTGAGTATCACCTTTGCAATGAGTAGTTAGCCAATAACAGTCAAAATGGTCTACTATATAATTTATAAATTCTGAAGCATATTCTGCTGGTTGTGTGTTTTTAGTGGTTAACAGCACACCATCTATATCAAGGTATAACTTCATTTTTGAGTGACAATATTAATAATAGCTTCAACTGTTCCCTCTATGCCCAATAGCGATGAATTTATGCAGATGTCGTAGCTTGAAGCCACGCCCCATTCGCGACTGGCGTAGTAGTCGTAGTATGCAGCGCGTTGTTTGTCGACCTTTTTCATCATGTCGCGCGCTTCAGCCTCGGTGCATCCTTTGCGGTTGCACAATCGTTTCACTCTGTCCTCTTCATTGGCTGTGATAAACACCGACACTACATCGTTTCGCTCGCGCAACACATAGTCGGCACATCGACCGACGAACACGGCTCCCTGTTCATTCTCTGCTAGTTTCACTATTGTTTCGCTCTGTATGAGGAATAGATTGTCGCCCGAAATCATCGAGTTGTACGACGTGTTGCCATCGCTCACAAAAGGGAATCGCATGCCGAATATGCCCACTCCGCCAAACGTGCGTTTTGCCTGTTCATCTACCTGTTGAAAACATTCAGGGCATATGCCACTATGGCGAGCCGCTTCGATGAGCAACTCTTTGTCGTAAAATGCCAAATTTAATCGTTCGGCAAGTCGGCGGCCAATCTCTAATCCGCCGCTACCCAATTGGCGTCCTATTGTGATTATCATAATATTTTGTTTTTTTGTTTTTAACAGAAGTACAAAAAAATAGTTAGTAGGTTCACTGATTTTATTTGTATTTTGTATTTTTCAATGGATGAAAATTTTTTAAGTACAAAAATTATGTACTTAGAAAAGATTTTGTCCACATAGAGCAAGAAAATGTTATTGTAACATAGTAAACCAGTTTAGAATATTTCTGTACTTATGTTTAATACCTTATATTTTATATTCAATTTTTCCTTGTTTGAAGCGGCGCAAATAGTAGAATAGCACCGACACCGACACTATGCACGACAATAAATCTGCCGTAGGCAACGAAGCCCACACGCCATCTGCCCCAAAAATCGGTGGCAATATGATGAGGCATGGCAGCAAGAATATCAATTGGCGAGTGAGCGAGAGGAATATGGCTTGGCGAGCCATACCGATGCTTTGGAAGAAGTTGCCTGTAACCATCTGCATGCCAATGATAGGGAAGAATATAGCCACAATGCGCATACCCCTCACCGAGCGTGCAATCAACTCTTCGTCCGACGTGAATATGCGCGCAATCAACCCTGGCATAAATTCGCAAATCACGAATCCTATGGTCATAATTACCGTGGCCCATACGATAGTCAACTTTAATACACCCAGCATTCTGTCAATATTTCGTGCGCCATAGTTGTATCCCGCAATCGGTTGCATTCCTTGGTTCAATCCCATCACCACCATCACGAAAATAAACGTAATTCGATTAACAATCCCGTATGCCCCAATAGCCAAGTCGCCCCCATGTTGTTGCAATCCGTTGTTGATAAATATCACAATTACGCATGCAGCCACATTCATCAAGAATGGCGCCATGCCTATCGAGAGCGAAGCCGACACGATGCGGCGGTCCAATTTGAATATGCCCGACTCGAAATGCAACATCTCCTGTTTGTTAGTGAACGAAATCAGTATCCACGTCAACGCCACCACCTGAGCCAATATCGTGGCAATCGCAGCGCCACGTATGCCCCAGTCGAACAGAAAGATGAATATAGGGTCGAGTATGGCATTCAGCACCACGGTCAGAATCGTCATCATCATCGACCTTTGAGGGTGACCGCCCGAGCGCATCACGGCGTTGAGTCCTAAGTACATATGCGTTACCACATTGCCATATAAGATTATCTCCATATACTCGCGTGCATATTGCAATGTGTTTTCGCTTGCGCCGAAAAAGAGCAATATCTTGTCCAAAAACAGTAGCGACACAACCATAAACACCACCCCGATGATGATATTCAGTGCCACCACATTGCCTAGTGCCTTACGAGCCGAAGCATAATCTTTCTGCCCCAATTTTACCGACACAATCGTACTCGCTCCCACGCCTACTAGCGCACCAAATGCAGCGGCGAGGTTCATAAACGGAAACGTAACAGCCAGTCCAGATATAGCCAATGGACCCACCCCTTGACCAATGAATATGCTGTCGATCATATTATATAGCGACGAAGCAGTCATCGCAACAATTGCTGGCACAGCATATTGTCGCAACAATCGCCCAATCGATTCTGTTCCTAAATTTGTAGGTAATGCCATAATTTTTATAGATTGATTTCTAACACAAGTACATATTTTATGTTTACAAGTTGTTGCTCTTATTTCATAGTTGTGTGAGGATAAATTCTTTTTCAAGTACAAACTTTATTTAATTAGTTTGATAATATTTTATGATTTAAGGCATGTACTTAAAAAAACAAAGTCAACCTGCAAAAACAATTCAAGTACGCACAACCCCAATCGTCCTACAAATTTAATTATGTACTTCTGTTAAAAAGAAAAAAATTGTACTTATGTTAAAACTAAAAAATCAAAGTTCCCTCAAAACCTCCAACGACCTCAATTCTCCAAACTCTGC
>JAZLDO010000068.1:0-2517 GCA_045614825.1 Candidatus Aphodosoma sp.
AGATATTGGACTGAAATCCATATTTTTTGTCTTGTATCTATAGTCTAATATCTAAAAGTCTTAAATTATGAAACCTAATTATATATTTGAAACAAGTTGGGAAGTTTGCAATAAAATTGGCGGAATTTACGCCGTTTTATCGACTCGTGCGCAGTCGATGGTTGAATTTGTGGGTGAGAATAACGTGATTTTTGTGGGTCCCGACGTATGGAAAACTTCTGAATCTATATATTTTGAGCCAACTACAGAGTTGGAGGGTTTTGCGGAATATGTGGCGGAGCGATTTGAGCTTAAAGTGCGCATTGGTCGTTGGACAGTGCCAGGTCGTCCGTTAGCAATACTTGTAGATTTTACTCCACTTTATGCTCAAAAAGATAAAATATACGGCTTGATGTGGGAGACTGCGAAAGTCGATTCGTTGCATGCATACGGCGATTATGATGAGGCGAGTATGTTTGGTTATGCAACAGGTATGGTGATGCATGCGTTCTATGATTTCTATAAATTAGCAGATCAAAAGGTAGTGGCACATTTTAATGAGTGGATGACAGGTTTTGGTCTTTGCTATTTGAAACATTTTGAACCACGTATTGCTACATTGTTCACTACACACGCTACTACAGTAGGTCGTTCGATAGCAGGCAATGGTAAACCGTTATATGATTATATGCCAGGCTATTTTGGCGATCAAATGGCATCGGAACTCAATGTTGAAAGTAAACACTCGATTGAGAAACGTGCTGCGCATATGGCAGATTGTTTTACAACAGTGAGTGAAATAACAGACGATGAATGTGGTCAATTGCTTGAAATTCGTTCGGCAGAGGTGACGCCTAATGGTTTCGAACTTGACTTTGTGCCAAAAGGCAAAGCATTGACAGAGTTGGCAAAGCGTTCGCGTGCAAAATTGCTTGAAGTAGCATCGGAATTGCTTGGATATCCAGTGTCGAACGATGCAAAATTGTGTGCTATTTCAGGTCGTTATGAATATAAAAATAAAGGTATCGACTTATATATAAATGCGTTGAATAAGTTGAACCATAATAGTAATGGACAACTTGTGGCATTTATTCTCGTGCCTGGATGGCAACAAGGGGCAAAAGATTTGTCGCAACCTGGAGATAGATATACAACTCACCAATTGGTAGAGCCATGGAACGACCCAGTGTCGAATGCCTTCCGTTTCTATGGATTCAATAATTCGGTGGATAGCCGAGTGAAAGTTATCTTTGTGCCAGCATATTTGATGGGTGATGATGGTATATTTAATATGTCGTATTACGATTTGTTGGCAGGTTTCGATTTCACAGTATTCCCTTCGTATTATGAACCATGGGGTTATACACCGATGGAGAGTGTGGCATTTGCAGTGCCAACAATCACAACAAACCTTTCGGGCTTTGGTCGTTGGGTGAATGCCGAGGGGCAAAATATCGATTTAGGTGTTGGTGTAGTGAAGCGTGGCGATAATAATTTTGATGCAGTCAGCGATGAAATTGTGGCTCAAATGGAGCATATTATGGAGATTGCTAACGATGCAAAACGAATAAAATCGGTGAAAACTGCCGCTCAATCATACGCTAAAAAAGCGCAATGGAAGCACTTCTTTAAGCATTATAAAGTGGCATACGATATAGCGCTTCGTCAATGCACAATGCACAATGCATAATGCACAATTAACAATTCATAATTGATTTGATAGTTATGGAAAATAGTAATGTTATTGTAACTAAAAGTAAAAAGTTTGCAATTAGGATTGTTAATTTGTATAAGTATCTTGTGGAAGAGAAGAAGGAATTTGTATTGTCGAAACAATTATTGAGATGTGGAACTAGTATTGGTGCCAATGTGTCGGAAGCCATTAGAGGACAATCAAAAGCTGATTTTGGAGCAAAGATGAATATTGCATTGAAAGAAGCAAGTGAAACTGAGTATTGGCTGGAGTTGCTGTTTGAAACTGATTTTTTGACAGATTCTCAGTTTGAAAGCATAAAGAATGATTGTAAAGAAATTAATAAAATATTAACAACAATAGTAAAAACAACTTTCGCAAGTTAATGTTTTTAACGCTAACTTGCATTGTGCATTGTGCATTGTGCATTGTGCATTAGTATTAGGAAAAAAGTATGGAAGTAAAAGTAAATCATGTGAATGAGCCAAATTTTGTGGACTTCACAGTAAAAACTCGCTTGCCTAAAGAATTAGAACGTCTTGATGAAATTGCACATAATCTTTGGTGGGTGTGGAACGTTGATGCGAAACGATTATTCCGTCAATTAGATGAAAAAATGTGGGAAGATTGTCGTCACAATCCAATCAGCATGCTCGAAAATGCTCGTTTGGACCGCCTTGTAGAATTGGCAGCCGACAAACAATATCTCGCAGAACTTGACAAAGTATATGCAAACTTCACTGCATATATGAATAAAGAACATCGTTTGGATGTTCCTACAGTGGCATATTTCTCAATGGAATATGGTTTGACTGACCACCTCAAAATATATTCTGGCGGTCTTG
>JAZLDO010000069.1:0-7859 GCA_045614825.1 Candidatus Aphodosoma sp.
AAATTCGAAATACTCGTTACAAACATCAGTGATGATAGTGAAACCTGGAGGACATGGCACTCCGATGAGGTTCATTTCGGCAAGGTTAGCACCTTTACCGCCAAGCAGATTTCTCATATCTGCTTTACCTTCAGCTTGTCCGTTACCGAAGGTATAAACACGTTTTTTGTTTTCCATAAAAAAAACTAATATATATTCTAATAGTGTATTATACCGAATAATATCTGATACTTAATAAGTTATATGGTTAGCATACCACTTATTGTACCTTATACATTTCAAGTGTGCAAAGTTACAATTTTTTTGTGATTTTTGCAATAGTTAACGTGCATTTTTTAAACTAAATTTAACTATTTTATATCGTTGGCAAACTCATACCATTGATTTTGCGATATAAATCAAGGGCATAAACATCGGTCATACCGCTTATATAATCTAATATACTTTGTACTTTTTCGTAGTCGCTCTCTGCCGACACATTATATTGCTGAGGAATGCGACTGAGGAATTGTTTCGAATATGCCTTTTCGGGCTCAAATACTGCTTTCATCAATATATCGAGCAACTCACTAATAATTTTATAACCAGCCAATTCGATATCGAGTACCATCTGCGCACGATATATCTTCTTAACCGACACCTTCGAGCTATGTTTATACGCCTCGCACAAATCTTCTGGCAAATGGTCAATCAATGCTCCCTTAAATTCGCCATTCAATATCGCCTCTTCGTTATCAACAAACACTTTGCTCACACCATCTATCAACGTGCCTACAACCGAGCTACGCAAATATGATATTTGCTCATTTTCGTCCGACACTATTCTAAACACTTCCTTCTCTGCACGCTCTCTGCGCTTCTGTGGTAAATATCTCATCAACAAATCTTTGGTCTCGTCGAATGTCAACAAACGCAACTTATAAGCATCCTCTATATCCATCATTTGATAACATATATCATCTGCCGCCTCAACCAAATAGACCAATGGATAGCGAGCATATCTATCCTTATTGTAAGGATTGCGTATTATGCCTAAATCTTCGGCTATGCGCTCATACGACTTCACCTCCGACTGAAAGAATCCAAACTTCTGTTTCTTCTGATCTGCAAATCTCGATTCGTAAGGGTATTTCACTATCGATGCCAATGTAGGGTATGTGAGCACAAAACCACCCTCGCGACGACCTTCAAATTGGTGCGTCAATATACGAAAAGCGTTTGCATTGCCCTCGAATGTAGTCAAATCCGCCCACTCTGCTTCAGTAATATTCAATCGATTGCGATACTCTACCCCTTTGCCTTCTGAGAAAAATGTGCCTATAGCATTCTCGCCCGAATGGCCAAATGGCGGATTACCCAAGTCATGAGCCAAACATGCTGCCGCCACAATGGCTCCTATCTCGCTCAGTTCTGATGCCAATTCGGGATATTTAGCCGACAATTCGCGCCCCACATTGTTGCCTATCGAACGACCTACGCACGACACTTCCAAGCTATGCGTCAATCTATTATGCACAAAAACACTGCCTGGCAACGGAAAGACTTGCGTCTTATTCTGCAAACGACGAAAAGCTGGCGAAAATATCAATCTATCATAATCGCGCTGAAACTCTGTGCGCCCATCATGATTGCCTTGATAATGGTTCTCCATCCCAAATCGCTTAGTTGTTATCAATTTATCCCATTTCATATTTTTTAGACTTTTAGATATTAGATTGTTGACCATCTCACTCTCACCCTGAATTAAGGAGTATTCCGAAGGGCGAGGGGGTGTCTGATTGTTGACCATTGACTTTAGACTTTCGACAATAATCTCTCTTTAGCATACAAAATAGCACCTTTGGCTTCATACCCCATCTCGCGTATAAGTCGCACATAACAACCCACTTGGCGCTGATATTTAGCATGGAGTTCATCGGAATATTCGCCAAACTTATAATCTACTACCACAACCTCATTCGTTGCATCGTCGATCATCACTCTGTCGGGACGATAAACTCTACCCTTCTCTCCATCAAATATCTCAGCCTCATTCATCACACGCCATCGCGAATCAAACAATTCAGCCACTCCATCTATTGCCAATATCGCCTCTACCTCACCATGCAAACCATCAATATTCTCGCCCTCCCGCTCTATCCATTCTATCGCCTGATCAACATCATCCAATGTTATTATTCTTTCAAACAATTTATGCATCATGATCCCATATATGCGAGTATCATCATCGCCTGTATCATCCGAGTATTTGAATCGCAACCGAGCTCTTGAAGCCACCTCTTCTGCTGTAGGCAATATCTCTTTGTCTCGCCTCAATTCTATATTTTCAATCTTCTCTTTATCATCTTTTTTCTTTGGCGAATAAGGCACCTTTTCATTAGACTCATAAACCATCTCATCGGAATCTTGTTCGAGCAACATACCACGCAACATTTTCGCAATAGGTATGCGATCTATTGCGCTAGAATCTTTTTTCTCTTTGGATTCATTACTGTCACAGTATATATACAATTGTTGCGATGCACGAGTAGTAGCCACATATAACACATTCATCACATCCAAGCATGTTGCCAAATACTCTTCAACCACATCATCCTTAAACTCACTACCAAGCAACTTCTTCGAACTCCTTGTATTTACAGGCACAACCGACACTTCGTCTATAAACAGATGATTTTTTCGAGTCTTACACGTTGTATCAACCAACTGTATATTATCTTGTTTAGATAATCCCATAGACCAATCCATAAAAGGCATAAATACCACACCAAACTCCAAGCCTTTCGATTTATGTATTGTAATGATTCTCACCGCATCACCACCCTCTGGCATTGCAATAAAAGTCTTCTCACCCTGAATACCCCAATACTCCAACAACGACCTTATATCCAACGTTCCATCAATGGCATAGGTCTGCACTTTATCCACAAACGACTGCAAATATATACTATGTACTCCGTCATCTACATCATTCAACGCAAACACACCAATCAACGACTCAATCAAACTCAACAGCGACATATATTTCACTCGACCAAACCTTTCACTATTCTCAACTCCAAACACCAATCTCTCCCATGCTACATAATCATCACCCCTATACGATATCAACTCAAAATCCTCAGCATCAATCTGTTTACCTTGAATCTCTCGATACAATGCCACCACATTGGCTCTGTACAACTGCTCGTATGGCTGCATCAAATATTCGAGCACAGCAACAATAAATCGCACCGCCACATCATCCGCCACACACAACGCCTCCGACGAATAAAACGGTATTTGCTCCTCTTTCAATCGCTCAGCCACCTTTCGAGCCTCTTTATTCTCACGCACCAATACAGCCATCTCGCCATAATGCTCTAACTCTCTCATCGTTTCCACCATACGATTCAAACTCTGCACCTTCCATTTCAACTCCTTATCCTCCTCATCATCAACCAAAAACTCTACTCTCACATAGCCCTTAGGATTATCATCCTTACCCACACCTTGCTTACTATCAGCATATATTCCCTGCAAATAAGTAGCCTTCTCATCTATCACATGCTGAGTCTTCAACTGCGCATCTGCCAACTTAGGCAATTCGGCATACAATTTATTATTAAACTCTATCACCTCTGCACTACTGCGAAAATTCTTTGCTAGCGTATCATCTGCCACACAATCACCAAATTCTTTTTTTATCCCCTCATGCAGAATACTCCAATCGCCATTGCGCCAACGATATATACTCTGTTTCACATCGCCCACTATCATCGACTCATTGCCTTGCGCCACTGCCTCTTTCAACAATGGTATGAAATTCGACCATTGCAATCGCGACGTATCCTGAAACTCATCTATCATAAAATGATTGGTTCGCACACCCACCTTCTCATATATAAACGGAGTATCCGAATTATCTATAATCTTATTTATAAAATCAGCAGTTGACGATATCATCAAACAATCCTTCGCCTTACAAATCTCCATCGCCTGATTGTCTATCTCATTCAATATACCTAAAATATAAATATACGAATTCAAAATCTTTGCTGTCTGATACTCTCTAAATCTCTCTCCTTCACACAACTCCACAATCCTCTTCGCACACTCATGCAAAACTCTTGCAACTGCTAACGCATCAACATCTTTCTTAAAATCTTTACTCAACCACGCACTTTCATCATCCGACATAGCACATTTCAAAAACGTAACAGTCAAACTAAAATAATTTTTACTTAAATTATCATAATAAAAACGAGTAACTCTACACTGAGTTCCCCTACCAAACATAGCTCCTATATCCCCTACTCCACTCAAAGCCCTCTCTGCCTCCTCACACACCATTTTCAAATCTGCTTCAAGCTTTCGAATAATACCACGAAGATGATCTCTATACTCCTTCAATCGCTTCAAATCAAAACCAAACGACTCCTTCTGCAATCTATACGACTCCTTCGCCACCAAGTCAGTCAACCCCAATATCGCATTTCTCGGATTCCACGAACGACCCTCCCCTATATTATCACCTGCAAACTCAGTCAACCAATCCAACAACTGCCCTTCATTATCACCATCCAACGACGATAACATGTTATCCACAGCCATCTCCAATATTGTCTTAGTCTCCAACTCCACCTGATACTGATTATTCAAGTTCAACTCCCTCGCAAACGAACGCACAATCTGTTGGAAAAATCCATCAATCGTCGAAACCCTAAACTGCGTATAATCCTGCAAAATATCAGTCAAAAACCTCTCAGCCATCTGAGCAATAACATCATCTTGCACCTCTTTCAAAGTAGATATATTCTCCCTTAATTTCTCAACATAATCCTCCTTCTCCCCCTTCGACAACTCATACAACGCCTTCACAATCCTCTCCTTCATCTCCGCAGTCGATTTATTCGTAAACGTAACAGCCAAAATCCCCCGATGCAAATTGAGAGTTGAGAGTTGAAAGTTGAGAGTTGAAAGTTGTGCATTGAATAAATATCTAATATACTCATACACCAACGTATAAGTCTTACCCGAACCAGCCGAAGCTTTATATACCTTTATCGACATAAAAATTAAAAAAAATATTAAACCAAATCACTTCTCATGATTTACAATACAAAAAAATGAACGCTATAAAAAAGGAGTCATATAAATAGGCAAAAACACAATACCATTTTCACATTTCAAATCCTGATAATGAATAACATAAGGCACATAAAGTTGAGAATTATATTTTTTCACAAATTTACCCAAAGATGTTAGCGTATAACGAGTAGTTGATTTCACTTCTATTGGTGAAATATTATGCCGATTTGAAATAGTTGGTTTCTGAATCAAAAAATCTATCTCCATTCTATCATCAGCAGTATTAGAATATTGTGAATAAAAATACAACCTATGTCCCGAAGTTCGAAGCATCTGAGCAACAACATTCTCCACCAGCATTCCTTTATTTATTTCCAATTTATCTAATAGAAGCTTTTTATAAATTTCTTCACTCACGATAGTCTTTTCATCAAAAGCCAAACTAATCAACAGCCCCGTATCTGCCATATAACATTTCAACTGCTGAGTATCCATTTTCATTCTAAGCCCCAACGAAGGTTCGGTTGCACCCCAACAAATATTTATAACTTGCGACTCTTCTAACCAAAAAAACGAAGTTTCATACTCTCGAAAACGAGCTGTAGATTGAATATCCTGCAAACGAAACTTTTTCTCATGGCGTTGCAATGTTGCAGGCAGTTGTTCAAAAATACTTTTTACCTTTGTTTCAAATCCCGAAGCATATTTTTCGATATCCGACTTATACAGAGATAATATATCTCTCTTAACTTTATCAACCTCTGCAAAGTTCTTGTTACTCTCAATATATCGACACACCGCTTGAGGCATACCGCCAACAATCATATACTCTTTAAACATATCCATAGCCTTACGATGCATCAATGGTCCAAGAGGCTTTTGATTTTCAAAACATAATTTAAGAAAAGGAATCAACATCTCATCACCTAAAGCCCAAGCAAACTCCTCAAAATCCATGGGATACATCTGCAATCTACGCTCTTCTGATGGAATGACAATATCTTTAACATTCTTATTTATAGAAACCAATGAACCTGTCTCAATAAAATCATAACGCCCATCTTCAACAAGATATTTGATTGCAGCCCTTGCTCTCGGACAAAGTTGCACCTCATCAAAAACAATAAGCGACTCTCTTTCAAACAACTTAACACCCGTCACATTCTGCAAGTACATAAACAACGAATCTAAATTCGAAAGATAGTTATCAAACAAAGCAAATATATCTTTGGATGCACTATTGAAGTCAATAAAAATAAAAGATTTATACTCATTTTTTGCAAATTCTCTAACAATATAACTTTTACCAACACGACGCGCTCCATCTATAAGAATAGCAACTCTACCCTTCTCTTCTTCTTTCCATTTCAGTAACTCATTATAAATCTTACGTTTCATATCACAAAATCACATTTTTAAGGTTTAGAAACATACAAATCACCACATTTTTAAGGTTTAGAAATATGCAAATTCCCACATTTTTAAGGTTTACAATGCAAAGGTAAGAATTATTTTTCATCACACAAAATTTTTAAACAAAAAAAAACATAACAACAAACCCCGAGAACATCAAAATTCCCGAGGTTTGATTTATTACTTACACATATCATCCCAATATAGGGACACTCGGTTCGAGTGTCCGCAAATACAAAGCCCCACATATTCTCCCCCTGTTTTAGGGAGAGTGGTCGAAGACCGAGAGGGTTAATACTTGTAATCTGTAATCTATAATCTAAATCACTACCTTTTGCACCTCACCACCAACACTAACTACATACACTCCACGAGGCAATTGCACCGCAGCATCACGACCAGAATAAACCAATCTACCCGCCATATCAAGCACATGATAATCTGTTTCTGCACCCTCTACATACAACACACCATTATTGCCATATACATTCGCTGACGAAATTACCGAATTTTCCAATCCAGTCCCTGCCACTCGGAAATATGCATACAACTCTACATCCTCATCTAATGTAACAACTCGTGGATTTTCGGTGCTACCATCCGACCAATGGTCAAATTCAAAACCTTCAATAGCTTCAGCTGTAATTGTTATTTTCACATTTCCTTGTGTTTTATCTGCCGATTCTACTATGAAATTATTATGCTTTTCATCTTCTCCTGGTTTGTCTTCTGGCTCTTCACCAATTTTTCGGAATTCGGCAGTAATAGTTACATCTTCAGTAACTAGCAAAATATGAGGATTCTCAGTAGCTCCATCGCTCCAACGCACGAATTCATATCCCGCCAAAGCCTGAGCTTGCACTTGTGCCACATCATCTGTGCAACTATTTTGTTTTGTAATGGTTGCAAATCCCATAGTTTTGTCATTTACATCCACAGTAAGAATTCCCGTAGGCACCTCTTCATAATTTATAAACTCTTTCCAATATCGAGCAGTTTGATATTTTGCTTTACTACCACAAGGTACTTTAATTGAGACTGAACGAGAAACATTTTTAAATGTATATTCATTGATTGTAAGTGGATTTTCTACTTGAATTATGATTGATGTAAGTGATTGACAACCAGAAAATGCAGAACTTCCAATCTCAGTTACACTATTTGGGATTGTGATTGAAGTAAGAGAAGTACAATCTCTAAATGCCTCTTCCCCTATCGAAGTTACACTATTTGGGATTATGATTGAGGTGAGAGATGAACAACCTGAAAATACAGAACTTTCAATTGAAGTTACACTATTCGGAATTGTGATTGAAGTGAGAGATGAACAATCATAAAATGCATATTCTCCAATTGAAGTTACGCTATTCGGAATT
>JAZLDO010000070.1:0-13804 GCA_045614825.1 Candidatus Aphodosoma sp.
TGAATAACGATATATCACAACGCTTGAAATCGTATTGCGAAACTCATAATGAATATACCGATGAAGATAAACTGCTCGAGTATGTTACAAATCATATCGGGCAGAAGGTTGCGTATATGAGAAAATGTATTTTCGGGGAATCTGTAGATGATTTCAATACAGGTGTTGATTTTGATACGAATACAAAGACGGTTTCGTATATCCCTTCTTACAAAGATAATGTAGGCGCTTTTGTTGAGAACACACTAAGAATGAAAGGTGGTATTATGACCAATGTTAAAATGTGGTCTATTTTCAAAAGAAAAAAGGACCTTCGTGGTGATGCTTATCCACTTATTTGTGCTTTTAAAGGTGAAGAGGGATGGACTTTTAAGAGTGAAACTGATAAAAAAGCAGTAGAACAACAAATAGAATTAATAGCAAATAAATTTGCAAAAATGTATCCTGTTGGAGTAACAATTCTGAAGCGAAGTGAAAATGAATTGAATAATCGTATTGCAGAAATTGTTATGTCAAAGAGTAAAAATGCTGAACTTATTGAAGGTGTAATATGTAGAATAACAACTATAAAAGTAGATGATATTGTAATGGATTTTAGTTCTAAATTCAGAGAACATTATAACGATAATTTTAATGAGTCTTACTATAAACTTGGTCAATACTTAGATAAAATGGATAAACATAGAAAGGGGTATTTTGTTAGGCATTTTATTAAGAATACTGAAATGAGGGATGTTCTTGATTTTACGCTTAAAGTAAGTGATGATAGATTTGCTGAATTTGCAAATAAAATCAACGGACAAGATATTCTTATTATAGACGATACAATAAGTCGTGGTCAATCAATAACGGATGTATGCAAAATAATGTCGGAAACTTATGCTCCTAAAAGTATTACAGTATTAACACTTTTATCTAATGAAGATTAGTTGATTTGATAGTAATAATATTTTAAACACAATGGAGCAAAACAACTAAAAAACAATTATTTAACAAAAAAATAAAGGTAATAATATAGTTGTTGACCCAAAATAATGTGGAATTATCTATTTTAGACTTGTTTTTTACAAAAAGATGGTATATTTTGAAAGTATAAATTCTTTCTAACGAAACTATCGTAATACCATAAATACAAGTAACTATATATGACAAAGTCAGAAAATTTAAATTATAATATAATAAATTAGAATATGAAAAAAATTAAGAATTTTAGCGAATTTATTGAAGACCAGAGTTACGAAACAATAGATGAACTATTGCAGACCGTCTATACCGATGAAATGTTATTGGAAATGGCAAACATTTCACAAAATACCACGGGGTTGGATGTTATTATTTGGGTGCAAACTAACAATACACAATCGACGGGAAAACATAATCTACCACGAATAAAATTTCAAAATAATACGGCAACAAAAATCCAAATCAATGAGTTGATTCCCATTTCCATATCGGACAATCCCAAGATATTGTTAAAAAACAATGATTTGAATAAAATCAAAATCAGTCAAGCACAAATAAATAATGTAAAACTATGGATTGTGAAAAATAAAGAGATATTGATTGATTATTGGGAAGAGAAAATAACAACAGATGAATTGTTTCAAAAACTAAAAAAGTAAGTTTATTTAATTAGTGTTGATATGGCGTAGAATATTGGAAACCCTACAAACGAAATTAATGAATAATTTACCAAATAATTGATAATAAACAATTCAATATTATTGGGGGTCAACAACTATATTATTACAAAAATAAATATGGAAATAACACACAAAAACTTTTTGAGTGATTTTAGCCCTGCTACTTGTAATGGGGCACCACTTGTAAATATTAACGAAAACAGAGCAAAACAGAAATTAGACAGATATTTCGGTTATGGATTTATTGTTATTAGTTACGGTAATAGTGATTTTGACAAAATAAAAGAGATGATTTCAACTGTCAAATCCCAAAAATATTCTTATATGCCTATTTATGGTAGTTTTAGAGAGAATATTGGAGAAGAAAATGAAACACAGACCTTCGAAAAATCACTTGTAATTTTCAATTACAATAACAAACAACATTGCGAGGTTGGTGAGTTCTCCAAATTGATTCAATTCGCTATAGACCTTGCCCAACAATTCAACCAAGATAGTTTCTTGTATTGCGAGCCTGAGAAAAATCCAAAATACGTCAAAACAGATGGTACAATAATCGCAGAATACGAAAACGGCATAGCATTTAATGACCTCACAAAAGAGTATTGGATTGATTTACATAGAAATAGATGTGGCGAATTAACTCAATCTACATTCACGGATTGTTATATAAATCCAGCGCCACAATGTTATAGTGAACGCCATGTGAGATATTTAAAAGGTGAAATATTTATTTCATTTTAACACCAAAGGCTGAGCCATCGACTCAGCCTTTGGTGTTTTAATAATGTTATTCGTTTTGTGCTTTTTCTAATCCACGCTTTAACATATCGCGCAGTTTGTCCGAAACTTTTCGGCGAACAGGGAAGAGGCATATTGTAGGCGGATGAGAGTGGCTTATATATCCCTCATCGCCATCAAGAGTTGTGTAGCAGTCGTCGGTATCGTCCAAAATCCAACATATTTCATCGTACGAGGTGTCGATTCCACGTTGCTCAAAATCCCTTTTCACGTTATGGTAAATCTGTTCGGCACGTTCTGGCGTAGGGGGCAAACTGCAGACTATCTCCAGCGATACGGAATCTCCTGCCAACACCTCTACCAAGTCGCCAACTCTAAAACGGCACTCCTCTTCACTCCTTCCTTTGAAAGGCTCACAACCTTTCACAAAATCAGAAGATTCGATGGTAGATACTTTTGTTTCTGCGAAAAAAGAGCCATCTTCCAAGTAAGTGCGTGTGCGCTGCGAAGCATCTTGCCACCAGATATCCACGTTAAATGGGATTTCGGCAATTTCAAAGCCATAGTATTCACAATCGTAGCCACCAGCGGCAACAGTCTCAGCATTTTTGGCAACCAATTCGCAGATTTTTTTCTCAGCATCATCAAGCGTATGGTAATAACCAAAGACCTGTTGGTTAACCTTAAATCGAGGATAGCGAGCATACGCCTTATTTTTGTAGCAAATGGTTGTCAGTTTGTATAGTACATCCGTTAATCTTCCTTTCATAATTTTGTTGTGTATTTGTAAATTTCAAATTTTTGTGATAAGCGAAGGCAATTGAGTTTACTCAAATTGCTGAGCGAAGCAAAAATCTTGAGCAAAGCGAAAAATTCTCAATTTTAATACACACTCTCACGTGGTATTTTCATTCCCTACCCAACAGCAAGGTGCAAGCAAACTGCAAGCAAGAAAACCGCCACCACTCTCATTGTGTATTCACCCCCTCCAAATAACTTTGAAAGTTTGAAAATTTGAAAATTTGAAAATTCAAAATTTTCTATTTGCGAACTTGCGAAGTTGCAAACTACAAGGAAAGTCTTTATATTCAAGTGATTTGGTGGTACTTCGCAACTTTGCAACTTTGCAAGTTGGTTTTCTTTTCCTAAAAAAGCAGACAGTTTTTTGATTATTTTCCTAAATAAATAGACATCTGTATAAATCCATTTCTATCCATTTAGACTTGTAATAAGAGATTAGGAACATTCGATTCTATTTCTTTCATCTTTTGGGAAAAATCACTGAATTTTTCACATTGAGACGGTATTTTTATCCTTACTTTGCATAGTTTTCCGTCAGTACCTATAATTTTATATTCTATTATCTCTACATCTTTAACTTCATTTGTTATTATTGGATGAATAAGTAACCCGATTTTCGAATTGAAACGATACATATACATAATCGTTTTATAATAAATCGCAGCTGCTCTTTCTGCAGATAAATTATCCATTTTCGATAAATCAGTATATTTCGCATCCGCCACAATCCGTTTCTCTTCATCATAATAATCTGGTATGATTTTCTGAAAAGTCGCTCCATTGTTCGACAAAAGATGAAATGAAGAATTAGAACGAGTATAGTGATTAAGATTAGTCGTTGATAGAATCTTCGCTACATACTCTTCCCAAAGCCAAGCCACATCTATAATAAACCCATTTAATTTGTGTTTATTATCATCACCATAACTCATTTTTTCGCCTTTGAGAATAGCAAGACAAAGTTTTTGCAACGCAGTATAATGCAGATAATGAGGGTGTACTATAGGCTTTTGATTGGCATTTATTACATCTCGTTTATTCCTTTTTTGATATGTTGGGGTTATCTGAGTGATAATCTCCACACACTTCTTTGTATTTTCATTTGCCGAAAGTAATTTCTTGCCAAATTCATTTTTACTCTTTATATACTCAATAGTGTGTCTTATCAATTGAGTGACATCATTATCGTAAGAATATTCACGAGTATTGTACGCAACACGCCCATTACTTGGATAATTGTGGCGAATATGACGGCTCACATCAATAGTTCCACGCACGTTACTATCATTATATTCTCTCTTTACATATTTTTTGTAAACTCCCTGATTTACAGCTTTTGTCAATAACCCAGAGAAAAACAACGTCATCATATCAAGTGCCGACTCAATACCTTTCCCCACTTGCATATCAACAATGTTACACGACAACACTATTGATAGCATGTAATGTAGGAAATAATCAGATTTTCCATCTTCTGAAAATCTTGTCCGTATCTCTATTTGCGTTTTACCATCTCCTATAAAACCAATTAAATTATGTGTTTGAATTTCTTCAATATTTTTTCCATCAGAAGAAAACTTACAATCAAACAAAACTTGGTCTTTTATATCATCTTCGCCATCTTCAAAAGATGTGGGCCACACTAAAATATTTTCAGATTCATTTAACTCTGCTATAGTACGACCACTTAACCTTTTATAAAACGGATTATTTGTTATTTTTTTATATTCGACACTTCTATTACTATCATTATCTCTCTTATCGCCATTTATAAATTTAGTATTATCTTTTAGTTTAAGCATTGTCATATACCTCTTTTAATTCTGTGAGTTTTTTATCTGCATCTACTTCACCTCTAAAATATTCGTATAATACACCTTTTAAATGATCTTCCCATAATTTTTTAGGCAATAATATAGTTGTTGACCCATAAATATTTTTATATTTTCTTTTTAGAAAACATTGTTAATACAGTTATAGATTTAGGTTGGAATGTATTTAAAATATCACATGCATTTTTAATGGATGCCCCTCTTGAAATACTATCATCTAATAATAAAATATTATGCCCATATATTTCATTAGCATATTTTCCTCTAGAATACTCATCACAAGATAATGTTTGTGTAATATATTCTCTATAAGGTTTATTTGTAGGAAGCATGTGATATGTAAATTTTCCATTGCGTTCACGTTGCATTTTGACAAAGGCATTTTGAATATCCTTACAAGCATTTTCCCAATCATTACGTGTTCTTCCAAATTTTTTACGAAAAGGTGAATCTATTGCTTCTATTGACTCCCAAACTTCTTCTATTGTTAGTTTTCGTAATAAATCATTAATAATATGCGCATTGTTATCTTTGTTTAATATAGTTTGTGCTATCATATTATTAAGATGACTACCTGTTGGCATAACAATGGTTATATCTGTTTGATACATTTGTAAAAATTTATCTACAATTTGTTCAAATAATTGAATAAATTTTTGCTTGTCTTTATTGCTTTTAAAATGCCATTTCTTTTCCTCTTTAAAAGCATATAAAAGAGGATTACCATCTTGATTGTCAAATTTATTAGCATCAGGTGTATTTTTTCTCTGAAAAATAGAATATACATTTACCCCTGAAATTATAGTTTCATCTTTTGTTGGATTTGTAATTAACGATGTATCAACACTATCTTCTGAATCTGTATACCATACTTCATGGGTATAATTATCGTATCCTATCCCCTCGTATATTAATTTTTCACTGTTACATGCTAATTTTATTTCTTTTATAACAATATTATTTAATTTATTATTGTTATTTTCTAATATAAAATTATCATTATTTATTTTTTCAATGATATTAGAAACTATACTTTTTATTTTTGTTTCAGTCATTATTACTTTACTCATATTATTATATTTTAAAAAATTATTTCTTTATTATGGGTCAACAACTATATTATTGCCTTTTTTTTTACATCAGTTTCCATATTTTTAAAAATTTAAGGTTATTATTGTTGTTAATTTAATATTTTCATTTTACCACTTCTCTCAATTTTTGCCATATTTTGACCATTGCAAGGGTGTCGAGGTGGCAGTAGCGGAGTAGGGCTTCGCGGGTTGTTTAGGTTGGGATTGTGGTTATTATTCAAAATCGCCTCATTATTTTACACTTACTATTCAAGGGTATAATAATTGAACCATGAGTCATTTGTAAAACGTGCGTAATAATACTGTCGCAAATTTTGCAACAAAATTACAAATAAAATGTCGCAAATCCAAACTCTGATGGGTTTTAATCTATTTTATTACTCTTCAATTTCAACTTCTACATCTCCATCGGTGCAATGCACAATTTTAGTAGGAACATCGCGATTCCAACATGTGCCTAATTTGATTTCTTGCCATTGCTCGATAGTGCCAGTATAACGGATGTCAATAAGGGATTCACAGCCGTCAAAAGTCATATTTCCAATGTTTGTTGTGTGTTTTGAGATAAGTACAGAAGTTAAAGATGAACAATAAGCGAAGACTGAACTACTATTAATTTTGAGTAAGAGATTTTCACCAATGCCAAGGTTATCAAAAAAATTATCAGCTTGATTATAAAGTTCTTCATCCTCAACTGGTACATCTGAAATTGAAATGGAAGTGAGAGATTCACAATCTTCGAACGCACTACTTCCAATAGTTGTTACACTATATGGAATATTGATTTCAGAAAGAGATTTACATTTATAGAAAGCATACTCTGCAATATTTTCCACACTATCTGGTATAGAGATAGTAGTAAGAGTAGAACATTCGCCAAAAGCACAAGTTCCAATGTTTATCACACTCTGGGGAATGATAGTATTTTGACAACCTGCGATAAGAGTATCTGTTTCTGTGTGGATAATAGCATTACAATTTTCGCGACTATCATATACTTTATTATTTTCATCTACAATGATACTCGTTAGGGAAGGACAATTAAAAAAGGCACATAAATCAATATTTGTTACACTTGCTGGGATTGTAATAGAGGTGAGGGATTCACAACAACGGAACGCACCTTCCCCAATATTCACTACACTATTAGGAATAATAACAGAGGCAAGAGAGTCGCAAAATGCGAATGCAAAGTCTCCAATACTTGTTACACTATCAGGAATGGTGATTGCTGTGAGAGATGGGCAACTTTCGAACGCAGAGTTTCCAATATTTGTCACACTATTAGGGATGTTTGTTTTACAGCAACCGAAAATTAGTGTATTTGTTGCAGTGTGGATAATAGCATTACAATTATCTCGACTATCATACACTTGATTATTTTCATCTACAATAATAGTTGTTAGAGAATGACAATAAAAAAAGGCACATAAATCAATATTTGTTACACTTGCTGGGATTGTAATAGAGGTGAGGGATTCGCAGTATTCGAACGCATTTTCTTCAATAGTTGTTACTCCATTAGGGATAGTGATAGATGAAAGAGAAGAACAACCATCGAATGCTATCCTTCTAATATTTGTTACACTATCAGGAATATTAATAGTTGTGAGGGATGTACAACAAAGGAACGCACCTTTCCCTATATTCATTACACTATTAGGAATAATAACAGAGGCAAGAGAGTCGCAAAATGAGAATGCAAAGTCTCCAATACTTGTTACACTATTAGGAATGGTGATTGCTGTGAGAGATGGGCAACATTCGAACGCATAGTTTCCAATATTTGTCACACTATTAGGGATGTTTGTTTTACAGCAACCGAAAATTAGTGTATTTGTTACAGTGTGGATAATAGCATTACAATTATCTCGACTATCATATACTTGATTATTTTCATCTACTACAATAGTAGTGAGGGATTTACAATGTTCAAAAATTTGTTTGCCAATATTTATCACGCTTTTTGAAATATTGATAGACGTAAGAGATTCGCAACATAAGAACACAGAGTCTCCAATCGTTGTCACGCTATCTGGGATAGAGATAGAGGTAAGAGATTTACAATTAAAGAACGTACTATGTCCAATAGCGGTAACTTTATACGATACTTTGTTTGAAACTACAGTTTCGGGGATAACAATATCACCCGAATAGCCTTTTTTTTGAATAACTTCAGCCGTTAATGTTTCTTTATCGAGTCGGTATTTGATACCTTTTATGATTTTTTCTTCCATGATATTAAAAATTATAAATGTTACCAATGTTTATATATTTTGGTATTTCCATCAGTGCAATGGATGGCTTTGGCAGGGACTTCATCATTCCAATATTCGCCTAATTTGATTTTTTCCCATTGCTCGATAGTGCCATCATAATGAATATTTATAAGAGACTTGCAATAGCCCAAAGCCCACATGTCGATATTTGTTATACTATTGGGGATGGTGATTGTCGTGAGACCGTCGCAAAGAAGAAATGCTTCTTGACTAATAGTATTTATGCCCTTTGGTATAATAAATTCAGTAAGGGCATAGCAATGACTAAAACATCGTTCTTCAATACTTGTTATGTTCTTTGATAGAGTGATAGAAGCAAGATTGTCGCAGCCGAAGAAAGCATATTCGCCAATATGTGTTACGCTATCGGGAATAATGATAGAGGTGAGGGTGTCGCAATTACAAAAAGCTCTCTTTTCAATATTTGTTATGCTATTTGGAATTTCGATAGCAGTAAGCGCGATACAACTATTGAAAGCCCACTCGCCAATGCACGTAACACGATAAGTCGCCCCGTTATAAGCAATCTTCTCAGGAATAACAAAACTACTTTCTTTTTCAATAGCTTTCACAATAGTCGCTGTCAAAGCCTCCTCGTCTAACACATAGCGCAATCCATTTTCAGTAGTTTCAATCATGATGTTTTGTTTTAAGAGTTTATGTAGGCATTCGGGCAGTCAAGCCCAGATGCCTTAATTTTTTAATGTTATCACTCCATAGGTGCAAGCAAACTACTCCGAAGTAGAGTGACATTTATTCGAGTTTTTGTTGTTTAATCGTTTAATTAGTTTTGATTGGGTTTTGGTGTGCGGAATATAAAACAATCTGGAGTAAGACTCGCTAGGGCTTCAATCGTTACATTTTCTTTGAAATTATTAATGTATATTAGAGGTTTATATGATATTGGAAACCCAAATTGAAAGTCTAATTTAACGTGTGTTACTTCATGCTCGATGCGGATTGTGGGTCTTTTGTAATTAAAAAACAGCAACAAATCAGTTGGTAATTCTAAATAGAATTCTTTTTCATTGCCATAGAAAACAAGTTCTTGGAGTGGTGAGTTATATGTTCTTGCGCCTAAAAGCCAACGCAATAGGTATGAGATATTAAGGAAACTTTCTGAAACCGGAATATGATGAGTGCCTTTTGTCGAGATTTCAAGTTTTCTCCATGTTGTATCTCCTTCTTTGTTTTTTGCTACTTCTATTGGGAGATAATAAAAATTGGCAGGAATAATAAGCTTTCTTAGATTTTCACAATCTTGTAGGACCCTAATTTGTATCATTTTGATAGTATCGGGGAGATACAATTCTTCAATATTTGAAATTGTTCAACTTTCGATAGTGCATTCGTTGAGAAACTCTACTCCGTCTGGTATGCGAGTCTGTTTCTCGCCGGTTACAATGAGTTCTTTGGTCATAGTTTTCGTTTTCTGAGTTGTTTTTATGATTTTATATTTGATTTGAATAATATAACAAAGACAACTCAAATTTTTAATGGAAACAACATTTTTTTGCGAAATTATATATGAGCATAAATACTATAAAGATTAACCCACTCGAGCGTACCATATACCATCGCAAATATACAAAAATAAAATCAATCAAACAACAAATTCCCACAAACAAAACATCAAAAAATCCCACCCAAAAATTTCACGAAAAATACAATAACCCCCTCCCTACCCTAAATATACTATACAGCAACCTGCAAGCAACCTTCACCCTACCCTCAAAACACCTCAAAAAATACAATAAGCCCCCCCTTTTTACACTCATCATCTACATCCACTTCACACCTCTTGTTTATTCAAAAAAAATTTACTATCTTTGCCAAATAAAGTTTAAAATAAAAAGTTTAGAATATAAAGACCATGCAACTCTATACTCTATACTCTTAACTCTTAACACTACCACACTATGATCACACTAGTCATGACAAATGTTTTTCTAGGATTGGTTTTTATCGCAATGGGATTCATCACGTTGAAATCGCCTTGGATGATAAAGCAATGGCGCTATGCTAGCGAAGAAAAACGCAAAAATATCGACATCAAAGGCTTGCAAGAGTTATATTGCAAATCGATGGTATGCGGTGGTTTAGGATTGATTTTGGTCGGCATCGTCAACCACTTCATCGAGGGCAATTGGAGCTTGTATGCGATGATTATGATTGTGTTCGCTATGACGGGCTATATGATGGCGCGCACTCGCCGCTATGACAAAAATCCTAAATCGAAAAAAGAGATGACCATTGCGGCTACAATCATGGCATTGTCGCTATTCTTGGTGGTAGGACTATTCATCGTCGGCAAAATGGAGAACAAAATTACCTTAGACGAAAACAATTTGACCATCGGTGGCATGTATGGTTTCACAATCGCGAAGGGCGAAATCGACACCGTCTATATGGCGCAGTTGAGCGAATTGCCTAAAATCGAAATGCGCACCAACGGATACAACGATGGTCAAATCCTAAAAGGCAACTTCCGACTAACCGATTGGGGCGGATGCAAACTATTTGTCCACGACACCAAAGCACCCGTGATTGTAATCAAACGCGAAGGTAAATATACGATTCTGAATCTTTACGACACTGAAGCGACTAAAAAATTGTACGATGATCTACAAAATTTTTAAGCCTTACGAAGATAGAATGATAGCCTTCTCGACCGAACGAGAAGGCTATTTTCTCAATGACACACATGGCGCAAGCAAAGGAGCGTATGGCGAACTAAATCTCTGCCACTATGTGAACGACAACCCTGAGCATGTCAATCGCAATCGAGAACTCTTTTGCCAATATCACAACATCGAGATAAGTAACCTCTACATTCCTCGTCAGACGCATACGAGCAATGTGAAAAACATAGCAACTAAGAGCGATTTTGAGAATACCGATGGGCTTACGAGCAACCTAAAAGGATCGTGCATAGGTATCAATACTGCCGATTGCCTACCTGTGCTCATCTACGACCCTACGCATCATGCCGCAGCAGCCCTACATGCAGGATGGCGTGGATTAGTAAGCCGAATCGTAACAAATGGCATCACAACAATGAAACGCGAATTCAACTCCAATCCATCAGAACTACTATGTGCCGTAGGCCCTGCTATTTCGGAAGAGATATACGAAGTAGGCGATGAACTGAAAACTCAATTTGCCGAAGTTGGTTTCCCTATTGATAAGATTTTTTCCGACCGCGCAGATTGGGAAAAATCTCACCTCTCGCTACAACGCGCCGTGAGATTCGAACTATTGGATTGCGGCATCAAAGCCGAAAACATTGAAATATCCAATACGTGCACCTACCAAAATTCCGATAAATACTTCTCGGCACGAAAATTGGGAATCGATTCAGGAAGAATATTTTCGGGGATAATATTGAAATAAATCGCAAAATATGTACTTAAAAAAAACATAATCTGCCAACAAAAAACTCTCAAATACAAATAGTCCCAATCGTCCCATAAATTTAATTTTGTACTTCTGTTAAGTAATCCATAATGTTAATTTATGCCAAAATGGCATATATGTCAACTTTTTTTTGTAACTTTGCATTCATGAAACCAAGAATAATAATCGACGCAAATATTCCATATATACGTGGGGCTTTTGACGATGTGGCTGATGTCGAATATCTTGTTGCAAAGGATATTACGCACGAGAAGGCAATGAATGCCGACGCTCTGATTGTGAGAACTCGCACACGATGCAATGCCGCACTATTAGAAGGCTCTCGCGTAAAAATGATTGCCACTGCCACTATTGGTATCGACCATATCGACACCGAATATTGTGATACTCACGGCATAAAATGGACTAATGCGCCTGGATGCAATGCCGAATCGGTAACACAATGGGTGGGCTCGGCTCTCGCTGTATGGGCAAAAACGCAAGGATGTTCGCTCGTAGGCAAAAAAATTGGTATCGTCGGACACGGACATGTGGGCACTTGCGTTGAACGATTGGCACACAAATTGGGAATGATGGTTTTACTCAATGACCCACCAAAAGCACAGAGCAACCCAACGGCATATGTCGATTTACAGACCATTGCCCGTGAATGCGACGTAATAACATTCCACACCCCACTAACCCGAGAAGGCGAATTCGCTACATATCACTTAGCTGATGAGCAGTTTTTCAAAATAATAAAAAAGAATACCCCCAACAACAAACCATTCCTCATCATCAACGCTGCCCGTGGAGGTATCATCAACGAAAAAGCACTACTTGACTCCTTGCTCCCTACTCCTTGCTCCCTACTCCTTGATTTTGCCATCGATTGTTGGGATGGCGAACCTGAAACTAACCCCGAACTACGCGAAAAAGCACTGATTGCTACGCCTCACATTGCAGGCTATTCAGCTGACGGCAAATACAATGCATCTCAACAAGTGATTGCTGCCGTGTCTAAAACTCTCAACATCACGCCTCGCGCCATCGAAGGTTTGCCTGAATGGAAAACATCTCATGCCGAAGCTGACGAGTTAAGAGAGTTGCTCTTAGAAAATTATGACATCCTAAAAGATAGTGATGCCCTAAAAGCCGAACCCGAACGATTCGAATGGTTCAGAAGCAACTACCCCGTCCGTCGCGAACTTTATATTTCTTAACTTTTAACATAAGTACAGTATTAATTTATTGGCTTATAAATTTTTAATCTGTATTTCTAACTCTATCAGGATAACAACTTTTTTATAACTACAAGCCCTAAATTGTATTTAACAACAAGGCATGTACTTGACAAAACAATGTCTGCCAACAGAAACAATTTAAATGTAAAAGACTTAGTAGTCCCATAAATAAATTTTGTACTTTTGTTTTAAAAAAACTACAGGGCATGTACTTGAAAAAACAATGTCTGCCAACAGAAATAATTTAAATGAAAAAGACTTAGTAGTCCCATAAATAGAAATATGTACTTCTGTTAAAAATCAATAAAACATCATGGAATTAAAAGATATACAAGCTGTTAAACAACGATTTGGAATTATTGGTCTATCGCCTTCGTTGAATCGTGCGATTGACACTGCCGTGCAGGTTGCGAATACTGATTTGTCAGTATTGATTCAAGGCGAAAGTGGTGTTGGTAAGGAGAATTTTCCGCAAATCATACATCAATACAGCGCACGCAAACACAATAAATACATAGCAGTCAACTGTGGCGCAATACCCGAAGGGACTATTGACGCAGAATTATTTGGACATGAGAAAGGATCTTTTACTAGTGCTACGTCTGATCGCAAAGGTAACTTCGAAGAGGCCAATGGAGGCACAATCTTCCTTGATGAAGTAGGCGAATTACCACTTCAGTCACAAGTTAAATTATTGCGGGTGTTGGAATCAGGAGAGTTTATGCGCGTAGGGTCGTCGAAAGTACAGAAAACCAATGTGAGCGTAGTGGAGGCGAC
>JAZLDO010000071.1:0-3928 GCA_045614825.1 Candidatus Aphodosoma sp.
TTAGCAGTTTTTGCACATGTTGCGTCGATGTCTTGACGAACGTACCAATTGTTGTCGGTTTTGGTGCCACGCACGTATGGAAACTCGCCCGGTGCTGAAGTGGTTGTTTTCAATTCAGCAACGTCTTCCAAACGATAAAAAGGCATCACATTAAACCCTTCGTTAGTTTTCCAAACGAGCTTTTTCTCAAAATCAGCTCCTTTGAGGTCTGCATTGATCTTTGCCATCCACTCTTCTGTTGTGATAGCAGGGAAATCAGCCAAGAGATTTAATTTCTTTTCAGCCATAAGATTTAAGTATATAAAATAGTGATTAATGATTAGTTATTAGTTAGTAACGGGTGTTTATAACTCCATAATCTAATAAGCATGCAAAGTTAATAAATTTTTGTCAAATAACCACACTTTTTTCTTGATTTTTTAGATATATGGTAAAAATAAGAAACACGAGAACGAAAAATCTTGAGTTTCGCATCTCGTGTTTCGTGTCTAATGTCTATTTTAAGTTTTGATTACGCAAAAATTTTTCTATCTGTGCATTGAAATCTTTTTGTTTATTGAATAAAAATTCTATTTCTATGCCAACTGTATATATATCATTTTTAAGACTTTCTGGTATATTCATTGAGATTAATCGTGCTGCATCTTTTTCGGTGGTGATTATTGCACGGTTAGATTTATTGAGTTTTTCGAAATCATCTACTATTTCTTTTATGTCTTGTGTCGTAAATTTGTGATGATCAGGATATTTTAGAGCAGTTATTAGACTAGCATATTTTTCTAAATGTTTGTGTAAATGTTGTGGTTGTGCTACGCCTGTTACTAAAATAATCTCCTTACCGCATAAATTTAATTTTTTGTTAGTAAATAGTCCTTTCGGATTACTATATGTGAGGGTGGTGTAGTATAGAGTTTGGTATGGGAATGGTCTGATTTGAGTGCGAGTAGATAGCATATCTACTGGTTTAAGCGTATCTGGGCATTTGGTGAAAATGATTATGTCGGCGCGGTCGGTATTGCTACTTGGTTCGCGTAATTCTCCAAGTGGCAACATTTCATCTTGATAAATCAAGCGGTTGTAGTCAATCAGTAGAATATTCAAGTCTGGATGTAATGACCTATGCTGATAAGCATCATCAAGTACTACTAATTTAGGCGGATTTTTAGAATTGCTCAATTTCTTTAAGGCATTATGACGTTTTGCATCTACTGCAACTGTTATATTAGGAAATTTGCGTTTGATTTGGTATGCTTCATCGCCTATAGTCGATGCATTGCTATTCTCGTCTGCAAGGCGAAAACCGCTTGTCGTGCGTTTGTAGCCGCGACTAAGGTAGGCACTATTCACTTTATTTGATATTAGCGATAAAATATATTCTGCATGAGGTGTTTTTCCTGTACCTCCCACAGTAATATTGCCTACTGAAATAGTTGTTATATCACTCTTGGTTGAATGATATATACCTAAGTCAAACAATTTATTTCGCAGACCAACACCAATACTATACAGTATTGATAGAGGTTTTAATAATATGTATTTTATAGTGTGATTCATAATATTTGTAAGGTATAGAGTGTTATTCAAACATTTCGCGCCATATTCTCAATTGCACCACGGACTCATCTCCCCATTTTTGCATCTTTTTCTCTACGCGTTCATACGAATCTTCTGAGTCAAGGCGTGTTTTCGAAAAGAATTTGTCGGCATAGCAAATCAATTGTTCTTCCATTGTCACAGGACATAACTCCCTATGTGGCACGGGCAATTCACGCGCTATAATATCCGCCAATTTCAATCCCGTGCCAGTGTGGCGTTCACACACTAACGCATGGCGTGGATACCCCTCTCTGCGCATCATCTCTGCCCCCAAATAGCCATGCTCTATATATCTATGCGTACCAAAACATTTTATGCCTGGTGCATCAGTTTCTAATATACCAATGTCATGTAACATCGCAGCTTCGGAAATAAACTCAAGGTCAAGACCCAATTCTGGGTGTCGGCGAGCCAATTCCAATGCCTTATCGCGCACTGCCTCCGAGTGGCGCACCAATATATCATAAACTTCGCTTCCTAGTGCATAATATTTTGCTATTATTTCATATGGATTCATGATTTAAACTGTTTATTAATATTTTAATGTAAATATCCATTGATTATTTATTTTATTTAAATATATAAGTGAATTGAGTTAACATATATAGCACGCCTAAATATTTTTATATTACCTTACCCATAATTTTAACGCATTTCCATCGTCTAATTTTATAATGTATAATCCATGATTTAATCCTATTTCAGAAGTAGATAGGGTATATTCGTTTGAATTAATTATATCGTTATAAACTAATTGTCCCGATGTAGTATATATTTTCATCTCACAGCCTTCAGATGAAGCTATACCAATCATTCCATCATGACCATATACAACTCTGTTATTATTTATTTCAATTGATTCTGTAGGAGTGCCAACACTAAGTTGTAGTCCGACTACTATGGGATCGTGGTCCGACGAGCGATACATATTATTTTGGTAATTATGGCCATCGTATGCAAATATTGTTGATTCATCCGTATTTATATGAAATACTTTGCATCCAGTTATTTGATTCTCTATAGATTCATTAACTAATGCATGGTCCAAACAACCCACTGAACCACGATAAGAATAAGAGTAACCTTCTGCACCTTCAAATTTTTTAATTAAATTGGTATATCCAGCATTGGTAAAAATGCGTATTGGGTCCTCCATTGAATAAGCATTTAAGTCACCCATAATTAGTACATCTTGGTCTCCAAAATAAGTTGTGCATGATTTGGCAAATGTTAGAACTGCAGTAGCTTCACGTACGCGGTCTCCATTATATGTACTTTGTCCATCGCCCTTGTCTGCATTATCACCTGAGCCTTTCCCACTTTTTGCTTTAAAGTGATTTATCATATAAACAAACTTCTCTCCAGTAGATAATACTTCAAAACCTTGTGCTTTTTTTCTATTCTTTACGCCTGTATCGTTAGATTGTATTTGTCGCAAAGGTCTTACTTTACTCGCTTTATATAAGTAGCCCGCTTTCGTATATGTTCCATACACCTGAGTTCCATCATTTATATATGTATATTGAGCCGAAGGGTTAAGCGCATTCAACGCATTAGCCAATTTCTCCAATGCCACTTGTCCTTGTTGCACCTCTACCAATCCAAACACGTCAGCATCTATCGCCGCCAATGCCTTCACTATCTTTGCATGTTGTTTGTCCGAATCTTCTTTCGATGCCGGACCATAATCCCCATCCCATTCTGTTGCAATATAATAGCACAAATTAAACCCACACACTTTTACGTCATAATCTCCCAATCCTACAACTTCCATCGGACGTTCATTCCCTTCAAACACTGGCACTTCCGTAGGCGTAATCGTATATCCATACTCCTCAATCGTGAATTTACCCACTACCTTCATCGTGTATGCACCCGTGCGTATATAATCCTTATCTCCAGTCCACGGACGTGGATTCGGATACTGCTTGCTCGACCCATCGCTCAATATCAATTGGTCCATTTCGTTTGCCGACACTATGCTTCTATACTCTGCCGACCCTGGCAATGCCACATCCGTAGGCGACATCAATCGCTTACTCGACAATGTAATTTCGCCATATTTATTCCAATTACCAATGTTCGTAACATACAACGTCTGATTCAACTCCACCAACTTCCCATCATACTGACTTGCATTCTTAAAGTCATCTGGCCACACCAATTTGATAACCGACTCTGCCACCACACCAGCGCAAACACAAACTACAAAAACAAATATACCAAAAATTCTTTTCATAAAAGCACAATAATTCCAATATAACATGCAAAATTACACATTATTTATGGCATTACCAAATGTTTTCTATTTTTTTTCTATTCAATCCTTTAT
>JAZLDO010000072.1:0-4672 GCA_045614825.1 Candidatus Aphodosoma sp.
TAAGAATAAAACAGACTTTGCATTTACATTTACTAATAAAGGCGACCACACAGACTTGGAACACTTCAACTATACGATTCAGGTGGTTGATAAGTTTGACTCTGTGATCTGCCAAACAACTATTATAGCATCAAAGCACCCCGATAACGAGTAGTGCGGTAATTGAGGGATAAAAACTCCGCTATTGTTATACGGATTTTTGCCAAATAAGCCTGAATTTTACCCTAAGCAAATATGCGGGTAGGCAAAAACCTACCCGCATATTTGTTGTGTGTAGGCTCGATGCCGTATAGGCGAGTTGGTGCATTCTCGGTGAGATAAATGGGTTATCGCTGTTTTTGCTGTTTTTTTTAAGACCGATATGATTTTTTTTACGACCGTTAGGACTTTAGGACCTTATCGCCTTTATCTACTACTTCAAGTCGGATAACTGCTGGCAGGCGGGCGATCAGGCGGGTGCTGAGCGCAATGGCCGTGCATCGTTACGCTTTGCCAAGTACTCAGTATGGTTCTTGATTATCACCATCTTGCTCGGCATAAGTATTCCATTCTGCCTCTTTAGTATCTTGTAGCCTATGCGCATCAATGCCAACTCGAAGATTAACCTTGGACTCTTCGTTACGCGCAAGCGCGAGGATGGCTACCACGGCCTCGAAACCGTAATGCTCCCCGTAAAGGGGCTTTACGACATAGTGGATGTTGAGCGCATCGATGGCGAGAACATCCGCACAATATTAAGGCGAAGTCTCTTGTAGTCAGTGAAAAATACACAAGCCAATGGCGACTGCATTTCTGGTGATATTTTAACATCAGTCATAACAAAACCTTTCGTTTTTGCATTTTATTGTAACAACGAAAGGTTTTTATTATTAACTTTGAAAAACTAAAACTACAATTACTATGGCTAAACCTCAAAAAGAATTCTACGGATACATAACTGAAAGCTCTACAAAAGGTAATTCCCTACTTGATTATACCGAATCTCCAGCTACTGCTTTCCTCAAGAGTGTTAATGAAGCTAAAAATGCATCAGTAGCATGCTTGCGTCAATTCAAGAAAAATAAGGAGGGAGAATATACTCAACCATCAATTAGGAGTATTCAATTGATTAATGCCGGCTTGTTAGCAACTATAATGGGAAATTTCGAAACTTTTCAAAAATACCTATTTGCAGGTGTCTTTGAATATTCGATATACTTAAGAAAATTTGAATTAAAATCATTTTTTACTAAAATAAATACTAGTAATGGATCTAGTGCCAGCATAGATTTAGAAAGATTTGCAGCTTTTAGGGATAACCAAACAGCTGTTGGACTTATATTAGCAGACAATCTTAAGAATTGGCAGTCGGCGCATTGTGTAAATTCTTATTTTAGAGCATTCGGATTACGTGATGCACATAACCATCAGATTGATATTATATCTGCTGATACAAGAGAATCGCTATCTGTTTTATGGCAAATGCGACATTCAATAGTTCACACTGCAAGCACTATTAGTATTCCCGATGCACAGAAGGTCCCTAAATTGCATGGTTTCGGAGATAAAGTAATTGCGCTTGAACCTCAATTCATATCAGAAGTAGCGAGAAAATTCCATCCGATTATCAAAGAAATAACTGATAATATTGGAGATTTGTTTAAAAATAATATGCGTATAGATCTTTCTGATGACATAAAACATAAAATTGATAAATTATTCTTAGTTGATTCTACATATAAAGCATGGCTTAAATAATTTTTACTATACATACAAGTTTTAACAATCATTATATTTGGATAATAGATTTTTACTATTGGTGATACTAGCATATGATTACCAAGTTTATATGAACTTAATTATAAGACGATATGAACGACAGAATATACACATTCCATTCGATTGAAAATCAAGATAATGCAGAGGTGGCAAAATATACCACTTTGTATGTAATGAAGTTGCCAGCATTGAATGATCTTGTACAATTTATATGGGACGGTTGTCATCGAAGACCTGCTGAAATTACAGAAGCTACGCTTGATGACGCTTTTGATTGCGTAATTTATCGAGACCAAGCTCGCATATACGCAAGTGGCTTATCCAAAGATGACAAGAAACACCAATCAGATTCGGTGGAGGCCGAATGGAAAGCTCTCAGAGATTGTTTTAAGTCTAGTCTAAAAGTTAAAGACGAGTAGAGTTCAATATCGAGCGATTCTTCTTTTACACACGGTTGAGGCGTTACTGCCTCAACCGTGTGCTTTTAATGCGAAAGTTTAAGTATACAACTTTGGGGATAACATCCCCACACCATCTACAACGATATAGTCGGCATTCTGTGTCTGATATTTATCATCAGGCCAAACTTTCGCATTCGCAGGATGTCGGGGATTGAGTATGGGCGGTAAGCACTGAGACTATGCAGAACAAAGCAGATGTCAAGGCCCTTAAATGCCTCCTACTCTAAAATAAAAACAATGAATTATGGAATACGTAGCAATTGAAAAGAGCGAGTACGAGCAGTTGCTCGGCTCCATCAAGAAGGCAGCAACGGAGATTCGTGCCATTGCAGAGGAGTGCAGCATCAATTCAGAGTGGGTGGAGAATAGTGAATTGGCGGAGATTCTTGGACTCTCCAAACGCCAGTTGCAGGGTTATCGTGAGCGAGGGGTTCTGGCTTTTCGACAATCGGGCGCAAGATTTACTATCGACGTGCCGAGGTGGAGAAACTTATTAAAATCAACACAATAAAATGTAAATAGTATGAACTTGGTATTTAACGAAAATTTACGAGAGGTGCTCGGTGACCTTGCAAAGGTCGATGCCGGCATTGAGCAGATTCGAGAGCTCTGCTGTCCTATACTCAATGGAGAACACTACCTATCGGGCGAAGAGGTATGCAAGGCTTTACGAATCACTAAACGCACATTGCAGCAGTATCGCGATGATGGGCTAATTTCGTTTGTTGCACTACCCGGCAAGATGCTCTACAAAGAGTCGGATATTTTGGCTATGCTACAACAAAATTATATTCCCGCTTTCGTACACGAAAATCGAGGGAATTTACTACCTTTATAGCAGTAGAAAACAGCCGATAAAGAGTAGTGAAAAATGGTGAATTATAGCCGTGTGCAATTCGTGAGCATTGGATTCGGCTAAACACTAATAACGCTAACACACAATAGGTTACACGCTTGAAAATGTTTCCTGGTGGCACCACGAAAGAACTAAAAAATATAAGGAGTCCCGAGAGGATAGCCCTTTTTCGGCGGTGAAATGTTATTCACCGCCGAAATTATTTATATTCAACACATTAGGCAGTTGTACTGTAAAACGATATAGCTAACAAAAACCGCTAAAACTCAAATCTTACTCTTCTTGTGTAGCCTCCTATGTAGTCTAAATTAAGGTCAATTGGTATTACTTGGTACGGCTTAAATAAAATTCAACATTCTGCTCTTTTTGTCTTTGAAATTCTAATCTGTCATATTTTGGCAGTTTGGTGGTGTAGTTTTGCCGAAAATTACATCCCACTTATTATGAAAAATAAAGAATATACCCACTTGCGGGAACAGGTACAAAAAGTAGAGGAGAAGATTCTTGCCATCACGGGCACAAATGTGGAGTTTAATATGGAGTGGACTCGTTCGCAGCGTAAATGTGAACAGATCGAAAAGATGATCTGGAAGCGTAAATACCTACTCGACGAGATGTTTGTTGCTACGCCCGAGGAGGTAAAGCGTATGGAGCAGGTGAACAGTCGTTTGTACGACCTCACACAGAAAATGCTTTCCCGAACTGAGGCTCTCTATCGCAAGGTGATGACTGTGGCTTATGATCCCGAATTTGATGACAATGTGGAGATTGTGGGCTCACTCAGGTTTTCGCTGAATGGGTACAGCTCAGTTTTGCCAATGGTGAATGACGACTACTACGGCTCGAATTTTTACGAGATACTTTGTGTAATTGATTGGCTATACACTTGTCGTCATTTGGGAACGGAAGAGATAGAATGTATTAATATTTCTATTGCCGATTATTCCACCGAAATGAGTAGTGAAGAGTTGGGATTTAATGATGATCTCAACAATGGTTCATCTTGGTATATGCCCAGCCAGCCCGCTGCCGACAAGTTAAGACACCTATGCACCTGCCACGCCATTCACGATTTGAGTTTCCACAAGCCCTATTCTATTCCCGACATTCTGCGAATGAACGACTTTTGTGTGGAGGTCAACATCAAGCATCAGCATTGGGAGTAGCAAGATGGCTGCGGTTGGGAATGGTGGAGGCGTTGCTCGTTCGAGGAGTTTAGTGATAAGTTTGTGAGAAAATAGGTTTTGCCCTGACTTATTTTGTCAGTCTGATGCCATACCTTTGCATAAAAATTTAATAGCAAAAAGTATGGAGCAGAAAAAATGCCAAAAGCAAAGCAAAGAGCAGTTGCCTTTTAGCGAGCAGTTGCGACAAAGCATTATAAATCAGCCGAATGACCTTGCAAGTTTATGGGGTCGTGCGGCTGATTCATTCCCGCAAAATAAGCGTAAACAACGCATTCACATTGCCATTGCGGTCATAGTCGGTGTGATTATCGGTGCATTGGTGATGCACTTTTTATCCTCTCCCGAGCGTTGGATTCGATTATAATTTGTAACTTTACCTAAAATTATAACCCATTATGAGTGCCGCAGGA
>JAZLDO010000073.1:0-6239 GCA_045614825.1 Candidatus Aphodosoma sp.
ATTTGGAATTGTGATTGAAGTGAGTGATGAACAACTATAAAATGCATATTCTCCAATCGAAGTTACACTATTTGGAATTGTGATTGAAGTTAATTTGCTCATACCATAACATAAAAAAGCAGGTATATATTCAACATTATCACCTAATGTAAAAGATGTTATTTGCTCACAATAAGTAAAAATGCTACCAACAAACATGCCACTATAACCCAAATAACAACTACATTTTTTTGCATTCCATTGTACTGAAGTAAGTGATGAACAACCATAAAATGCCAACATACCAATCTCAGTTACACTATTTGGAATTGTGATTGAAGTGAGTGATGAACAACTATAAAATGCATATTCTCCAATCGAAGTTACACTATTTGGAATTGTGATTGAAGTGAGGGATGAACAACTATAAAATGCATAATCACAAATTCGTGTTGTGCCTTCTTTTACATCTATATGCGTATTTGCTGACATTTCTCCTTTATACATATAAAGGCAATTATTAATATATACACATCCATCAGATTGATTTTCTAACCATGGTGTACCAGAAAATGCATACGTTCCAATCGAAGTTACACTCTCTGGAATTGTTATTGAAGTAAGAGAAGTACAATCTCTAAATGCATTATCTCCAATTGAAGTTACACTATTGGGAATTGTAATTGAAGTGAGTGATGAACAACCTTCAAATGCATAGTTTCCAATCGAAGTTACACTATTCGGAATTGTTATTGAAGTAAGAGATGTACAACCATAAAAAGCAGATTCTCCAATCAAAGTTACACTATTGGGAATTGTAATTGAAGTAAGAGATGTACAACCATAAAAAGCAGATTCTCTAATCGAAGTTACACTATTCGGAATTGTGATTGAAGTAAGAGATGAACAACCATAAAAAGCAGATTCTCCAATCGAAGTTACACTATTTGGGATTGTGATTGAAGTGAGTGATGAACACCCATAAAATGTATACTCTCCAATTGAAGTTACACTATTTGGGATTGTGATTGAAGTGAGAGATGAACAACCACAAAATGTATACTCTCCAATCGAAGTTACACTATTTGGGATTGTGATTGAAGTGAGAGATGAACACCCATAAAATGCACTACGTCCAATCTCAGTTACACTATTCGGAATTGTGATTGAAGTGAGTGATGAACAATCAACAAATGCACCATCTCCAATCGAAGTTACACTATTTGGGATTGTGATAGATGTTTTACCACCTGGACAACAAATTAGAACTGTTATCTCCTTGTTGTATAATACGCCATCAATGGATGCATAATTTTGATTATTTGTTTCCACATCAATAGACGTTAGAGATGAACAACCAGAAAATACAAAACTTTCAATCGAAGTTACACTATTTGGAATTGTGATTGAAGTAAGTGATGAACAATAATAAAATGCAGACTCGCCAATCGAAGTTACAGTATATTTTACACCATTATAGGTTACTTTTTCTGGGATAATAATTTCTGATTGAGCATATCCCGCACCATTATCATCCCATATATTCCTATCATTCGTAACCGTAGCCGTCTTATTCTCATGGTCAAAATCATAATAGATACCATCAATTTGGGCATCATACGCAAATGCCATTGTTGCACTACATAATAATGCAATCAATAAAGAGTAAAATTTTTTCATAATAATTAGAATTTTTAAGTTAATATTTTAAGTTAATTATAATCAACAACTTATTTAAAATGTACAAATAAAGCGGATGACGGTTTTCTACGGCATAGGTTGCTTGCACCTTGCTGTTGGGTAGGGAGAGGGTTTTGTTGTACATTTTGAGACAAAAAAAACGTGGAGTCCGACTGTTGTCGTTCCACATTCAGAGGCTGTCGCATTGCCCATTACACTAGAACAACAACGCGAAGCCCACGCCGATATGTTATTTTACGCCCAAACAGATGACGCATACATATACGCCACCATGCAGGTTAGTTTATAACAACCCGTAGGACATCTATCGTTGTTAAGCCCTGAGTGTATTCGAAATTTGCGACATTTCTGAATGTCAGAACAAAACGTTACAATAAACGTCTTTTTTTCAATAAAATAAATTACCCACCCCGATATGACCCAATCGGCATGGGATTGCACCCGCAAAGGTAAGAATTATTTTTTACATGAACAAATAATCACAAAACAAAATCAGGAACAAAAAAATATTCTTAACAAAAACGCCTCCAAAAAATTCCCTATACTCCACCCTAACTACAACATAGAATAAATAGGCCGAGTTGAAAGGTAGCATGCCCTTTCGATTGCAGACAGATGATAAACACAAAAGATATTTGTCGCTTACGAACCATCGGACGCACGAGACGTGCAAATTATGCGGACGCTCGAACCGAGCGCCCCTACTATATGCAAAAAAATCCGCTTTCTACAAATGAGTAGCGGATTTTTGATATGTTAGCCCCTTTGGGTCATAGGACGCTCGAACCGAGCGTCCCTACTATAGTGAATTGAGTATCTCTTTCACTTTATCTGATATTGCGCGGCCTTCGGCTTTGCCGGCGAGCTGTTTGCTGGCTACGCCCATCACTTTTCCCATCTCTTTTGGTGAAGTGGCGCCGACTTGTGCGATGATGGCTTTGACTGCCGCGGTGAGTTCGGCATCAGACATCATCTGTGGGAGGTATTTATTATAAACTTCTACTTGAGCGAGATATTCGTCGGCAAGGTCTTGACGGCCTTGTGAGGCGAATACTTCGGCTGTGTCTTTGCCTTGTTTAGCCATTTTTTGAATTACTTTGATAGCTGCGGCGTCGGTGAGTTCGCCTGCGTTCTCCTTCGATGTTTTGGCTTCGAGGAGTTCTTTTTTTATACCACGTAGAGCTTCAAGTTCTACTTTATTGCGCGCGAGCATCGCTTTTTTGATGTCTTCGCTGATTTGTTCGAATAATGCCATAATTGAAAGGTTAGAGGTTACATACCCCTCCGGTCTTCGACCACCTCCCCTAATTTAGGGGAGGAAGTCTGTTATCTATAATCTAATTAGTTTCGTTTGATTGCTGGGACTGACTCCATGTAGCGAAGCATTTCGTCGTCGTCATCGATTTGGTCAAGAGAGATTGATACTTTTGATTCGTTATCTTGTTGTTTACCATAGAGTTTATCTTGAAATGCTTGCATTGGATCAACCGCTTTTGGAGTCCATACCATTTTAGGTTGTGGTTTATCTTCTGCCTTTTGGTCCTTTGCATCAAGAACATCCTCTTCGGTGTAGATACGTCCTGTTTGCTCGGCTTGCTCCTTCTTTTTTCTTAATTCATCACGCAATTCATCAGGCACAACACTCATTTCAGAACCTGTTGCCAAAAGAGTAACTTTCACTTTATCGCCTAATTCATCATCATACGTAACCCCCCAGATAACTTCAATATCATCGCCCATCTGATCCATGAAATCGTTAATTTCACCCACCTCTTTCATGACTACAGGTTTAGTCTTAGAGCAATAGAAGTTAAGAAGAATCTTCTTAGATTTATGAATATCGTTATTGTTGAGAAGTGGAGAATTGAGAGCATCATTAATAGCTGCGGTAACACGCCCTTCGCCTTCGCCATAACCCGAATTCATCACAGCAACGCCGCCATTGCGCATCACAGTACAAACATCGGCAAAGTCGACATTGATATGTCCGTCGATAGTGATGATTTCGACAATACTACGAGCTGCATTGGTAAGTACATTATCGGCATAAGAAAAGGCTTGTGTCATATCTGAGTCTGGATAGAAAGTGCAAAGACGCTCATTGCTAATAACCAACATAGCATCAACATCCTCACTCATAACAGCAACACCTTCAAGGGCTTGACGAATCTTGCGTTTGCCTTCGAAAACAAATGGTATAGTAACAATACCTACTGTAAGAATACCCAATTCGCGAGCAACAGAGGCAATAAGTGGAGCCGCTCCTGTACCAGTGCCACCTCCCATACCAGCAGTGATGAATACCATCTTAGTACCATCATTGAGCATCTTACGAATTTCATCACGAGCAGCCTCAGCTGCTTCTAAAGCTACTGTTGGTTTATTACCTGCACCAAGTCCATCACCTATCAAAAGTTTGTTAGGCACTGGAGAACGCTTAAGCGCTTGAGAATCGGTATTACATACCACAAAAGAAACCTCCTCAATTCCTTGTCTGTACATGTGGTTGACTGCATTGCCCCCACCTCCACCAACACCAACAACTTTGATAATTGAATTTGATTTATCAGCCATAATATATTGTTGAGTTAAATCGCAAATCATAATTTACGAAATTTAAAATTAGTAATTTAATCAATCCTTAATAGTTGCTTCATCTGGATCATCAAACAATGAAACTTCTTTAAATCTTTGCCAAAAAGATTCTTTTTTCACTGGTGTTTTAATTGGAGTATCTCCTACTTTTACTTTTTCCTCTACTTTACGCTCTTGGATAGATTCGTCGGTTGCATTCAACAATAAACCAATAAGAACAGCGTATTCGGTATCGGAATATTTCTCGACTGATTCGGCATCTAAATAGTGAGCAAATGAGCCGAAACGGATAGGCATACCGGTTTCTTGCGCCAAAAATTGTTCAAAATCAGCCATACGCGATGCACCACCAGTAACCACCACGCCAGCACGCAATTGATCAGCATAACCAGAACACTTAACCTCTTCCATACAAAGCATAACAATCTCAGCAAGACGGGCTCTAATGATTTTAATCATATTACGTTTCGAAATAAGGCGAGCCTCTGTGCCAGGTTTTGAAGGCATCTTGAAATTAACATCATTTGCACCAAGATTATCAATTGGAGTACCTTTTTGCACTTTGAGCAATTCGGCTTCGTTTACTGTAATATTCAACTCGCAAGCCTCATTAGCCAAGTCGTTGGTAATATGTTTACCCCCAAAAGGCACAACAGCCACATGGCGCAAATAGCCATTTTGATAGACAACGACAGAGGTAGTAGTAGCTCCAAAATTGATATGCACCACACCTTCGGATTTATCTTCGTCAGTAAGAACAGCATCAGCCATTGCAATAGGAGCCAAGGTTTCGTAATTGACATCAGAGAACTGAACAGCGCGGTCGATACATTTTGCCAAATTGTCTTGAATATCGGCACGACCTAAAACAATAAGATAATTGGCAGCAATCTCGCGACACACGATACCATTAGGCTCACGCACATATTCGCCATCGACGATATATTCCTCGTTAGTAATAGAATATATAGCCTTATCGGTATTAATTTCATCGCGCAAATCGTTGCGCAAGAGAGAGAGTTCGCCTTGCGTAATTTCGGTAGAAGCAGAAAACGTGCGACTCACCGTGCCACGCACCGAACGCAAAGAGCGGCCATTAATAGCAGTATAAAAACTATTGATATCGTACTTCTTACCTAATTGGAGCTCCAAACGATTCTCCAATTTTTTAGCCATGACAGCCAACTGCGATGCCACATCTGCAGGTTTCTTCACAATGCCATGTTGAATACACTCGGCAGGTGTTTCAGCAGTTTCTAATGCCAACACCTTCAATGTGCCGTCAGCTTGACGCTCGGCAGCCATCATCATTATACGGGAATTACCCAAATCTACTGATACGAACATAATATTTAATTTGAAAGTTGAAAATTGAAAATTGAAAGTTTTTTAAGTTGAAATATAAAACTTGAAACTCGAAAGTTAATTAATACCGAATGGTAAATTTCAACTTTCACATTTCAACTTTCAACTTATCGACAAACTACTTGGTCTTTGAATTCAAGGTTGATAATTGAATACTTATCCCAAGAATGATATTTTGGTAATACTTTTAAAAATTTATCTAATTTTTTAAGTTTGGCTTCGTAGCGATCTAACGAACCCATTTTAACTATAAAATCTCCGACTCGTGGCACTAACTCCACTTTGTTGTCGGGATAGACATATATTTGAGTGAAGGCAGAACGCCAACGACTTTCAGACTGCAAATATACAATAAAATCGTATAAGTTGGTTGTTGCAAAGTCAAAATTTACATTTCCTGTTACAACAGGCACGTATGCCGAGAATTTGATTGAGGTGGACATGCGTTTGCGCTCATTATCTATATAATAACTTCTACCCTCTTCCATGACACGGAATATAGGCACACGCTGCGTAACTGCCACATTAACATCACCATTAGTAGCAAAATAGCATTTCACACTTTTTATCATGTTGAGGTTCATCAAACTTTTCTCCAT
>JAZLDO010000074.1:0-3266 GCA_045614825.1 Candidatus Aphodosoma sp.
ACGTCGTTTGCACAACAAATTCTACGCTAAAGTAACTCGTAGCGCTGTTCGTAAATTGCGCGCAACATCTGAGAAAGATGCAGCTGTAGCACTTCTTCCTAAAGTAGCTTCTATGCTTGATAAACTTGCAAAACGCAACATTATCCACAAAAATAAAGCTAGCAACTTGAAATCTAAATTGGCTCTTCACGTTAACAAACTTGCTTAATTAGTTAAGAAGACCAAATGAATATATAAGCTCTTTTCTGTAACAACAGATTAGAGCTTTTTTTATACTAGTTATTAAAGAGTTTTGTTACTCGCTACTAATAATCTATTATGAAAAATAAGGCAATAAAACTTTGGAATGAAGATGAGCGACCTCGTGAGAAGATAAAACTTCATGGGGTAGGGACTTTGACTGATGCTGAATTGCTTGCTGTGATGCTTGGTTCGGGCACTAAGGATAAGAATGTTGTGGAGTTGTCGCGTGAGATTCTTGACTCGGTGGGTGGCGACCTTGATCAGTTGGCACGACTTACCCTTCATGATTTGCAGTCGCAATTTAAAGGTATTGGTGAGGCTAAGGCGATGCATTTATTGGCTACTCTCGAATTTGGTCGTCGTCGTAATGCGGCGAAGAGAAGCGAGGATGATTCGATACGTACGTCGAAAGATATTGTGCGATTGATGCACCCTGTGGTTAGTGATATGCCAGTAGAAGAGTTTTGGATTATACTGCTAAATCGTAAAAATAAGGTGATAGGTAAAGAGTGTGTAGCTCGTGGCGGAGTGTCGGCTGTGTTGGTTGATATGCGTTTACTTCTTAAACCTGCTATTACACGCTTGGCATCGAGTATTGTTCTTTGTCATAATCATCCGTCAGGCACTGCGTCGCCAAGTAGTGAAGACCGAGCTCTTACGCGCCGAGCTGCCTCTGCAGCCGAATTAATTGATGTTCGTTTGCTCGACCATGTGATTATTACCTCCGATAGTGAACAATTTTATAGCTTTGCCGATCATGGCGAACTATAATTAAATTACAGATAACAGATAATAGATATATTTTATGGAACCGCAATTAAATGCACATAACAAGGCTGAATTTCCGCCGATGCATACTGCTGAACATATTTTGAATGGAACAATGGTCAAGATGTTTGGCTGTCCACGTTCGCGCAATGCGCATATCGAACGCAAAAAGAGTAAGGCTGACTATGAACTTACCGAAGCTCCAACCGAAGAGCAAATACGTGAAATTGAACGTAGAGTGAATGAGCAGATTGCTCGCAATCTTGATGTGACTATCGAGTTTATGACTCGCGATGAGGCTGCTGCGTTGGTTGACTTATCTAAATTGCCTGCTGATGCCTCAGAGACGCTCCGTATTGTGCGTGTAGGCGATTATGACAACTGCGCTTGTATTGGTGCTCATGTGAAGAATACGAGCGAAATAGGCACATTCCGCATACTTACTCACGACTTTGCTGATGGTCGCTGGCGTATGCGTTTCAAACTCGAAAATTGTCCGTATGTGGAATAATTGTTAAAGCCGACTTGTTGAGTCGGCTTTTTTGTATTTGGCATAGCTTTTGCAATATATAAGGCGTAGATATCTACAAACAAAATTTATTAAAAACCATCTTATTATTAAGGAGAAAAAACTATGACAACACAAAAAGGACAAGGTTGGCTACCTACAGTGATTAGCGACCTATTTGATTACCCACTATTTGCACCTCGCGTGGCGATGACTACACCGGCCATTAATGTGAAGGAGACTGATAAGGACTATTGGATCGAAGTGGCGGCGCCAGGTATGACGAAAGAGGATTTTGATGTGCGCATCAATGAGAAAGATCATCTTATTATTAGTTTGCAAAAACACGAAAAGAAGGAGGAGAAAGAGGCGGATGCCGAGGTGAAGTGTGAATGTATGGTGAATGACGAGGGATGTAAACCTGTACGTTATATTAGGCGTGAGTTTTCGTTCTCGAAGTTTCAACAAACAATGATTCTGCCTGACAACATCGACCTCGACAAAGTAGAGGCAAAAGTGAAACATGGCGTGCTAAAGATTCGTTTGCCAAAACGTGCCGACGAAGAGTTGCAAAAAACGCACAAAACAATTGAGATTTTATAAACGAAAAAAAGCCCTCGTGAAGAGGGCAAGATTTCATAAGTTTTAGTTAGTTAAATAGTGTATTGGGCGACATCTGCTTTTGGGAAATAGCGGGTGTCGTTTTTATATTGTTAGAGTTAATTTGTCGTAAGATAGATGTATATTTTCTGGTAGTTTGGTTTCGGTTTCGGCGTGTAGGCCTGCATGGTGTGAGAAGTGGATGAAGTAGGTGTTGCGGGCATTGATGCGTTGGGCTTTTTCGATAGCCTCATCGATAGATTGATGCGATGGGTGCTTTTCCCAGCGTAGTGCGCCCATGATGAGAAGGTCGAGACCATTGAGTTTGGCATATTCTTCCTCAGGGATGATGCTTACGTCGGTAAGATATGCAACGTTGCCTATACGATAACCTGCGATAGGAAGTTTGCCATGTAGAATGCGTATAGGGGTGATTTTAATGCCGTTGATAGAGAGTGGGGTGGTAATATCGATCTCATTCATCACGATGCGAGGTACGCCAGGATAGAGCGATTCGCCAAAGCAGTAAGGGATGCGTGTGCGTATGGCTGTAGCAACGTTTGGCTCGGCATAGATGTTGATATCACCGAAGCGGCAGAATGGGCGTAGGTCATCGATTCCGCTCACATGGTCGTAGTGTTCATGCGAGAGTAGTATGGCATCGATTTTGCCAAAAGGTATGTGTGACATTTGTTGGCGGAAGTCTGGTCCGCAGTCGAGAAGGATGCGGTTGTTGTTAGTTTCTACTAATACGGATGTACGTAGGCGCGAGTCGCGAGGGTCGTGGCTTGTGCATACGGGGCAAGTACAGCCCGTTTCGGGTACGCCAGTCGATGTGCCAGTTCCGAGGAGAGTTATTTTCATTTTAGATGTTTTTTTGGGGTTTTAACATAAGTACATATTTTTTATTTATAGGTTATCAAATATAAATTTGTATTTTGTAATTTTTGTAAGGATAGTTATTTTTTTAAAGTACATGCCTTATGGTTAGTTTGTAAAAGTAATTAATAGGTTTTATTATATGTTAAGGTTTGTACTTGAAAAAAATATTATCCTTGGAATGCTTAAAAATGCGTACTTGAATTGTGTGCCAATAAGTTAAATATGTACTTATGTTAAAAGTAACTGAATTATGTATCAAAAAAAG
>JAZLDO010000075.1:0-2161 GCA_045614825.1 Candidatus Aphodosoma sp.
ACTATTTTCGCCATCGATTCTCAACGAATACTTTTCAGTAACCTGTTTCTCTTTTGCCAACATAGGAGCAGAATTTCTTGTAGCTTTTGCACTACTCATAGTATAGTCACCCGCATATTGTACAAAGAAAGTTGAGAACGGTACAAAAGATTCACCCTCCAAATCTACTGGAACATAACTACTACCATTATATTGACAAGCATAATCGATAGCATTATTCATTTTAGCATCAACGAAAAGAGCATTACCGATATAATACCAGTTTTTATCACGATTTAAGCCATTAACTGTAGTTTCTTCCAAATTATGACTATAATCATCAACAACAGAAACAACCTCGTTTTTAATAGTAACCCCCTCTGTAGCCACAACTTCAAATTCAAGTATTATTTCTGATGTCTCATCTGTAGCAAGATTATATGCGACACCTCTTTTAAGCACTTCACTTGAAGTTAAAAGTTTATTATCCCATGCTTTAGTACCGTTAGCACGTTTTTCTGTATTATATGTTTGAACATAAACATCACTAATACTTGTAACACACTTGACATCCATAGGGAATGAAACAGGAGTCCAAGTAGAACTATTCACAGTGACTTTAATAGTAGATTGTTTCCAGTATGAAGATTTTGGATAAGTAGCATCTGAACCAACAACAATTGAAGAAGCAGTAGACTCTAAAGCATCATTATATTCAATTTTATCAGTTATTTTATCAAGATTAGCCAAAATATCCCCAAAACTCAAATTACCAGAGCCTAACATTTCGCCCACTTCACTACCTGGTATTTCCATAGAACTTTTCTCATTTGATTCGGGATGAGTGTTATCATCCCACGCCATTCCCGACTCTTCCGCTTTGTTTTGAGATTCTGTTTTATTATCATCTAATGTCTCATAAAAACGCCACTCATTATAATAAGGGTCATAACGGATATACAACATATCTCCAACATAATCATCTGGATTTACTAAATTTTCATAATAATACCCATAACTTCCTGATTGTAAATTAATAGATTGGTTTGATGTAGTCAAATATAAAAGTACTGAACCATTCACACCGCTACGAATAGCAAAACTTAAATATTTACCTGTTCCTATATTTTGAAAAGTAAAAAATTCTTGGAAAATATAATTACCCGGTTCATGTTTCACAAGCCACAAACTATTTTCCAATTTATAACCAGCATCATCACTCGTCAATGCTTTAACACTACCATCATCCATAGCAACAGCATATACAGGTTTACCCTCAAAATTTACAGAAGATAATCTTAATATACTATTTTCTTCTGGTCTATCTTCGCTATATACAAAAAATGGCAACAGAATCAGAATCGCAGATAGAGCTATCTTTTTCACAAAATCTTTCATCTCTATAATCGTATTTAACTTTTAGAATATAACTAATAGAAAAACTCGCAACCGTTTGAGTTACGATTGCGAGCATATTTAGTAATTATTATTTAACTATAAATTTGACCCAACCGTTTGAGTTACGAACGATATAGATACCTGAATTTAAGAAAGGCAAGGTAACGACATCAGATTCGGCTACTGCAGAATAGACAAGACGACCAGTTGTGTCATAAATAAAGTAATCGGAACCTTCAACAAGGCCTCTAATCTCATTAGCTACAACAACAATATTTACTGCCTCCAACGAAATATTATCTGTTGTTGTACCTGGAGCGTATGTCACTGCCACTGCAAAGCGGTCATCGAAACTACCTCTCTCACTATCGAACGTATAAGTTTCGCCAAGATGTAAGCGTGCAAAATCTTGTTCGTAGGTATCATACAATATCATCGATTCGGCATTGCCTGAGATATTGTCCAACGAGATAGTATAGCGACCAGCCGTACCGACATACATACCTACGCGAACCACAGTATTCTCGATAGGGCGTTTGTTGAAAGAGTAATCAGCATCATCTTCGACTGTATAAATCTCTACTCCTTTACCTTTTTTAGTAGCAAAGCTCAAGAAGTCCTCACCAACAACATAATCTTCAGCAGAAGCTCCATCAGCAAAATAGATACCAGTTTTATAATAACTATTTTCGCCATCGATTCTCAACGAATACTTTTCAGTAACCTGTTTCTCTTTTGCCAACATAGGAGCAGAATTTCTTGTAGCTTTTGCACTACTCATAGT